>CAYUEL010000078.1:0-10135 GCA_964443025.1 uncultured Gammaproteobacteria bacterium
AACTGAATGAAATCACCGGAATAAACATCGAAAGATAAGCGGCCATTAAAGCTCTGTCGCTCGCCACTTGTTCAATACCTGGAAGATTCGCAATGGTAATGGCCGAGAGTTCGAGTGCAGGGCTGTGCATCAAGCCAATGAGTGCACCTCTTGCATCCAGATTCAAAAATAAATTGAGCACAGCATACAGCGGTGCCCACGATTGTACCCAAAAGAGCGTGAGGATGTAATTTTTGATAATCGGCCAGCTGTTTGGCAATAACATGATTGGGAAAATCAGTAAAAAACATCCGTAGACCAATACTTCAATCACACTTTTTAAAAGCGGCAATGCGTGGGTGGCAAGCCTGCCACTAATCCCATAAGCGGCACGCTGTTGTTGCAAGGCTCGCGCGGCTCCATAACTTTCCACGGCCGCTGGCGCATTGGCTTGTGCGCCTTGATTGAGTATCGAATCATGAAACGCATTAATCAGCATGTTTTGTTGCATGATATCCGCTGCGGTGGTTGAAAGATTGCCCATGTATTGATAACTCACGGGTAAATATTTTAAAAGCGAGGCTTTAGGGTCGATGGTTTCTCCAAAGAAGCGCTGACCATAAATTTGCTCTGCTTGTGCTAATTCATGTTCCCAATCTTCACTGAGTTTTTCAACACCGGTGGCGCAAGTAGTAATCTCATCATTGTATAAAAAAGCACGCGCTGGCGAGGGGTTGTTTTTAAAAAGCTCCCATAAATTGCCTTCATTAAAAATATCATCGAGTGAATATTTACTTAAAAGGATATCGTATTGCACGCATTGTTGCATAAAGCTATCCAGATTCTTGGCAAGCGTGGGGCTCGTGACTTGAAAGCGGCTGGCTGTTTCCATGAGGCTTGCTGCCATCAAGGTTCCCGATTGATGGTACTTTAAATCATTGGGCAATGTAAAAACGGATTCGGTTAAGCGCGTTAATGTATCTCCAATCTGACTAAACGTATCGACAAAAAGCGCTAATCCAAAAGGTGTATTGGCAACAACGTATTGTTTATCCCCCATCGCTCTATCGGTGATGAGTAAATCAACCTTGGGAACCAGCATCACATTAAAGGTAATAAAAAAAGCCAGAAACCAATGCAGAATGGATTTAATTTGAATATTAAAAGCGGTTTGAAAAACCACCATGGTGAATGCAAAGAGGCTGGCAATTTGAATGATGTTAATGTAACTGCTATTGCCTATAACAGCCGCAATCCCATTGAACAACTCCCAAAACTTATCCCCTGCGCCATACGTAATGAGTTCATACGTCATCGCACACCATGCCCCCAGCCTAAAACCAAGACTAAGTGAGAAGAGAGTTTACCCGCAAGCTCCTGCTCCAATGCTTTCGTGCGCTGAATCAAATCAATGGATTCCATCACGTTTTCTTGTGTGACTTGTTGAACCGCATAGAGGGTATTTTTCGCCGCACGCACACCGTCTTTATAAGGTTTCATGAGTTCCTCACTCATGTGCAAAAGTTCACTGCTGGCGAGCATCACATCGAGCGTCTCATTGAGGTATTGGTATAAGATATCCAGTGCTATGATTTCAGCATAGGTATGCAGATTCAATAAACTGCCCGCACTCGAATAGGCCGCTTCGACATTGAGCATTTTATAAATAGGAAGGCTGGTGGAACCTAAAAAAGCAATTTCATCTTCGCTGAGTGCTTCATCTAAAGTGACTTTTTGTGTAATGGCATGAAGCATCTCACGCACTTGATTCACAAACCCACTTTTTTCATCGATGGATACAGTATTTTCCCTGACGCTCAAGCAATCATTGTCTTGGCATTGATACAAGGTAGCATTGCCGCCATACATGAGTGCGGTAATAACACCGGAGCGCTCAATCAATGGATGAAAGTATTGATAACGAGGTTGTGTTTTATCTTGGGAGGGTGCATTAATCACCAAGGTTCCCGTGAGGGACATAAATAGTTCCGCAAGCTGTTTATCGTGTTTAAGGAAATCATTTTTTTGTGTGGCCTTCCAAGCAATATTGGTATTATCTAAAATATACTCTTTGTATTCGCCTTCTTTATTATCTGCAAGAATTTGAGCGCGCTGCCCTTGCGCCCCACACCCTTGTTTGGCTGCTGCCCAATCAGAAAACATCCCTGTACTTGCGCCGATATTCGCACAGACTTGTTTTTGCGCTTCATCCGTTTTAGGCCAAAGTCCACCCACCAGACTTGCCGCTGTTTCGCATGAATTGATATTAAAGGAGTTCACTTGATTAGCCAGGTTTTGCATACTTTGAGTGGCCCCATTAATCGAAGGCGATAACGTATCCATGGCAAGGAGCCACGTGAAACCCAGCGCATTATTGCCAATGGCTTCAAACATATTGACGAGTTCATCCGCATTGATAAAACTAAATCCACCCATGTACATATCAATCCCACCACAACCGCCCCGGTAACTGGGAAACTCAATGTGACTTAAGTTCATTCGGCGTACTTCATGACGAGCAAAAAGTTGTCCTCCTGTGTAAAGTCCTGCACTTTGTCCCTGATACGCGCCTGCTCCTGTCGTGTTACTTTGAAAACCGAGCGAATTAAAAAAATCCGTCATGTCGCTGCTGACATCGGCATGACTTTGAAAGCTTGTACAAAGTAATCCTAATAATAAAAACCGTTTCATCGTTGTTCTCCTTGAGACTGTGCTAAAGTGCTCATGCGACGCAATAATTCTTCTTCGCTGACAAAACCAAAGGAAAGAGGAATGATGTGTTTGGATTGAGGATGGAGCGCGACAATGGCTGGAACTACATTGATGCCTAATTGATGCGCCATGCCATTATCAACCGTTGCATTGGGGTAATCGGGTAATGTGCCACCATCGAGTGATATGGCCATCACCGTGATGCCGTATTTATTTTCAAAGTTTTTTAAGATGGGTGCAAAGGCATGACAATAAGAGCAATCACTTCTGAAAAAGAAAAATAAACCGTATTCGTCCGATAAGGCTTTTACGGTTTCGCCATTTGTTACTTTCACTTCATCGTAATACACATGACGCGCTGAGTTATCGGTCGGATTTTGAATTGAAAAATCCAACTCGGGGGTTTGCCATATCACTTCTTGCCAGGTGCTGGAAAAAAGACTCGCTTTTTGAATGACGGTATTGTGCATCTCAATGTAATTTTTTACGTGCTCTGTGGTGGGATACATAATCGCCAAAGCCTTAGACTCTTCTAATTTTGTTTGTAATGAATTGAGTTCTTGAAGTGCTTGTTGCGCCGTCACCTCTATAGTTTCTTCATCTTTCTCTTTTAGTATTGGATTAGGTTTTGTTTCATACCAGTACCAACCCGTACCTTGTTCATCAAAAAATACTTCCCGAGCCTGGACTGATTGAACCATGCACAGTATCAATAATGTTAATATATAAATCCAAATCCCTTTAGTTTTATTCATGGTATGTCCGTATCTTTCATGGCATTGATGGCGTAATCCAAACTGATACTGCCACTGATTTTGTTAAAATGATTCGCATTGCAAACATTACGATCGCAAGGATAAGCATCTTGTGTGAAAATAAACGTAGGCACCTGTGAAACGTCATAACGGGTGAAAAGGGTTGGGTCAATTAGGATTCGGTTGATATCAATTTTTGTATCCCACTCCCTCAAGGTAGAAAGCATGGTATTTAGATCATTGCCTTTAAACCCTCGAAACACGACCCAAGCATCCTGTGTTTGCGCTTGTCGGATGTAATCCAGAATCAAGGGCTCAGGCATGGAAAAACTGACTAAAATAAAGCGTTTGGGTGTTTGTTGTGCCTGTAGGAGTGTATTGTGAGAAAGATTTTGTGTTGGGTAGTTCTGTAGAGTCATGTGATTCTTTTCTTGAATGCGAGAAACAAAGTCTTTCAATTGCGCTTCATCCATCGCATGTGCATTGAAACAAATGAGACAAAGCAATACACATCTAACTCGCACAGCAATTCCTCTTACGCCAAACCATGTAGGAAAAATCCTCTCCTTCCATTGGATAAGATTTGAGTGATTCCCAAAGCACGGAACTTTTACCAAAGGGGTTACACGTGAAACTATCACTGTCATTCGCATTTTGGGGGTAAATCATCTGTGTTTTGTATTGCGATTTTTGCAGGGTAGGCATTCGATAATAGCCGCACATCGCATCCTCGCCCATGGTACCTGGCATTAAACTATTAAACTCACGGTGCAGCCGAAAGAATGAACGTTGTGTGATAAGAAGGCTTGCTTGCACGTTACTGACATGATTGCCTACATGCCCTGTTACTGGAAACATCGAACCTTGACAACCTGCACACCAATACAAATCATCCATTGGAAGACTTGTGCTTGCTGCCGTGCAATCGGCAGCACAAGCCGATTGAGAAGCAGGATTACCCACCAGTGCTGCCTCAGGATTGAATACAAACGATAAAGTATCATCGAGCCACGTGGGGTCCAACTCACTGGCGTACAGTAATTGAAAACGTCCATGTTCCGCACACCCTTCTAAACCTGTTTCTAGCAACGATAAAATGGGATAACGGTACACATGCACATGGTATTCACTGCGCCGCAACTTTCCGGCTTGGGTTTTCAATGTACCTGCTTGCACACCATCGGTTAATTGCAATCCGCCTAAACTTACAAAACAATAAGGGGTGCGCGTAACATCCACTAACCGTGCAGGTTCCCAAAATCCTAAATGAATCCCGTAGCGAGGGAATGGAGAACCCGGACATTTGCAATTGGCTTTAGATGGATTAGGGGTATCTAACCCATCGCTACTGCCAATAATGGTGGTTTTTCCGACCGTGATAGGAAATAAACACGACCAACAGATGTCGGTCACAGGATTAACAAGTTGGCCATAACAATTGGCTTTTGCATACAAAGAAATGCACATCAATAAGGTTACCCATTTATAGTTTAACTTCATGAACTTTTAACTCGTGCTTATCGCCATCGACCTTGGCAGGTACTTGTTGAATACCTAATCGTTTAATTAATGCCCCTTCTTGGTCAGCGTAAAATCTCAAATCGTAAGTTTTCATGAGCGCCATCACATCACCACTTATTAATATGATTTTTTTATTCGCCCCTGGTTGATTGATTGCCCATTCCAATTGCGATTCATCTGTTCCATCAATAAATAGGAGTGTTATGGTTAGATTGTTAAAATGCGTTCCATTCACATTCTGCGCTAATGCCGGTGCTGTATCACTCAAACTGACAGTATAAATTCTTTCTTTTTCTGTTTTTTTAAGATTAACCAAAGTGTCGGTGGTGTTTAATTTTTGCATCACATCATTCATCAGTGTTTCATTGGCCCGGTCAAATGCTCCTTGTTGCCCTATTTGATTGGCATGCGCTTTTATCACATCCACTAAATTGTCTTCCTCAATCGGATAAACCATGCCATGTACACCTAAATCTTTTGCATGCACTGCACTACCACAAAGGATAAGCAACAGCAATAATTTCGCTTTCATGTATGAGTCCAATTTGCGCATAGCGCGAATCAAAACTATCAGGGTGAGGCGTGTATACAAATAAAAAACCACTGGGTATTTCACCTTCATAACCTGCAAAGAGTGTTTTGCCTTCTTTACTCTTAGTTTTTAATTGACCGACATATTGATGATTTAAAAACACCTTGTCCTTTTCGTAGTTCACGGTATCGCCTGCAATGCCGATGATTTGTTTGATAAATTGCGTCTCTGTTGACAAGACGCCTTGCGTGTCTTTTTGGAAACTCACAATATCCCCTCGTTTAGGGATTTTGTTTTTTTGTAATAAATAAATAGTATGCGGCAAACTTTCTGTAGAGTTAATTCCGATGCACCACTCAAACCCTATCATCACAGCAAATAACAAACCGGTTACTGCGAGCAATAACTTAAAAACAATTTTCATGATGAAATTAATTACGAAAAAATCACTATTTATAGCTTATTTCTTATTTAAGCTACAAATTCGTTTCAACACCTCAGGATTTGGCGGAGAGCCAATTTCCACATGCGGTGTATCTGTCCCTGTGAGCAACGGGTTTTCTATTTTACATTTTGCATAAGTCGGTATTGCAATCACTGTAACACTCAATATAGATAAGGATGTTATTTTAGAGGCATCCACTTCAATTTGATTGGCTGAGTTTTCCGTTGCATTTGTGATCGCTTGAGAAGGCAAATTTAGCTCATAAAGCCCAGAACCCGTTTTTAATATCTGAAAAGCTTGAGCGTCATTGGTATCTCTGAAAAAAACTTTTTTACTGGTGCTAGCAAGTTCCGCAGGAAGGCTTTCAAAAAATTTCACTCCAAATTCTCTTGCGAGCGTTTTCTCTCTAGCAAAACGACCTGTAGGAGCCACCATATAGACTTTAACTGTTTCCAGTTTTGCTCCTTCAGGCCACAATGTTGTTGCTAACTTTCCAAACATAATGCTACTGTTTATTTTTTTTAAATTGAAAAGGCACTATTGAACCGTTGGCTTTGATCTCGGGCGCTTCAGTATGAGTAACATAGGGATTGCTAATGGTAAAACTTTTATAACTTGGAAGCTCAATCACCGTCACGTTTTGTATCGATTCTAGTTTCACTTGAGAAAAGTCTATGTCTAACTGAGTAGCATCTCTTAGTTTTGTGACAACTCGCTCGCCTCGATAAGCTTTTTTGGGTATAGTTAACTCATAAAGGCCTGCTCTAGTGTGTATGATTTGGTATTCCTGAGCTTCCTGGCGATCTTTAAAAAATTTTAAAAGAGGTTTGTTTTCGTCAGATAAATTGCTAGCAACCTCTTGAAAAAAACCCTTATTAAACTCGCGCGCAAGGGTTCCCCAGAACACGCAGCGACCCGTGGGCGCAACCATGTAAACGGTCATGTTGCCCTCATTGGAGGTGGGAGAGTACACAAAGTTGAGAAGTGACTGTAACATAGCTATCACCTTTTAATAAGGTTATTTTCCCTCTTTTTACATTAAATTGCAATATGCCTGCCGAGATTGAGGCAAAAATCCCTTTAAAAGCATGTGCTCTGCTAAAGGAGAAGCCATTTCTTCAATGGCACTCCAATTCGTATAAGCCTGTATTTTCCCTAAAGGAAGCATAAACACGACATAGGGGATACGCCTAACCTCAATTCCCATCTCCTGTGCAATTCGGTATTCTGAAATATCGTCAAAGAAGGTGGTTTTAAATTCTTCAGTAGCAACAGTAAATCCCGGCGCATCCGAATCAGAACCTCGCCACTTATCAAGGGGTACGATCCTATTGATTTGGCTCGCAGCAAGCCCTTGCGCGATATGCGTGACATGAATCAGTTCGTGCATCAAAAAAATATGAAATGAATAATAACCTATTTGCCTATCCCTTCGAATAAAAATTGAACCAGCAAATAAACGTCTTTGAGCCTGCGCCAAGCCTAGCTCATAGTCTTCTAAATTTTGTACTAACGCCATGTTCTCCATTGGTGTATGAGGAATGACAAATTCCATATTACTATCGGAGCCTAGGTTTTGTCGCAATTGATTCAAACGGGTATAGTGTGTAAGCGTCAGCTGTGTATCGCACAATGCCTCCTCCAGGATTTGATTTAATTCGGCCAATTCAACGTTGGTTGCGATGGACGGGTTCCCTTGGACAGTTTGCAATGCGCTTGAATTATCGACATTGTTAGGCTTAATTGCTAATCCAGCAATAGCTTCAGATCGCACAATATTTAATGCTAGTACTTTTTCATGGCTTAATCCCCCAGATAATCTTAATAATAATTCCTCTTGCATTAACCCAAAACAGACCGCTCGGTAACAATGCACCAAAAAATGATTATGGATCACAGGCAACAGTTGTCTGTTTTCAATGTTGCGATCACGTGTAGGATAAATCATCACATGCTTGTTCAGATTTTGTAATAATTGTTGAATATTTGCTTGCGATTCATGATTCATCATCCAGATAATATGCTCATCAAATAATTCGTGTAGTTGATATAAATAACGATCGAGTTGAAGCACTCTATTGATTATGGCTGGTTGCTCGGCAAGTGATTCTTCAAAATTAATCTGTCGTTGTAAATACCGCGTTATCGCATTCACCGTTAAAACTTCAATACGGTTCAGTAATCGAATCAGCTCGTAGGGTCCAGCATTTTCGGGTACTCGGATAGTCCAGTTAAAGCCTGGATTCATTATCATTACTGAATGGCGTATCAATTCCACAAGATTCGAACAATCAGTGCGTAAGTTGTTAATTTCTTCTGGGGTCATACCGCAACCTAATTAATACATCTTATCTTAATAATAGTTTAACTAATGAATGACCTATTACTAAATTCCCTCATTTCCACCCAAATGGGTGGTTCTTTATTTCTCTTTCATGTGCTGGCTAATGGCCTCTTTGACTATGGGGGTATAATCCGGCAAAGGTGTCACCACCTGTTGTGCTGAAAATAACACGGTATCTTTACTTAAACGTTCCATTTCTTGATTCAGCGCATCGGAAAAACGCTCAAGCCATAAATTTTTTTGTTCATCCGTTAACTCTTGCTGCGCTAAAAAATAAATAAACGATTGGTTGATGTCATGCAAATTCACCATGCCTAATTGGGCAGGCTTGGACTGGAGTAAATGATAACCCCCTAATAATGCGAACGTGATAATAAATGAGGGTAGCACCGCTGTTTTATTGAAATTTAAGAGCAGGATTTGTTTAATGTTAAATAAACTATTTTTTAGAAACACGTTTTCTCTCCACCATTTCTTGAATCGCCGCATCAATGCTCACTCCTTCTCTAAGCCGCTCTTTCACCGCCACAAAGTCGCTCGGGGTTGATGAATAAAGCTCTGCATGATACGGATCCCAAATCAATCGCCCTACCAAAAAAAACTGAGGTCCTTTAATAATGATTTCGGCATACTCGCCCGCTTGCGCCACCAGTGAACTGAGTTCTTGTTGCTGTAAGGGGTTTAAAAGTAATTTTCCCTCACGGATAATTTTTTGAACCACCTCAGGTTTTTGCCTTAGAATCTCTAAAAAATCACACGCTTCATAAGCGGCTATCGTTGCCTTGTTTAGAAACAAATCATCTAAACTTTGGGAGCATATATTGATACTGCCGTTGTATTTACGTGCCTTTCGACATCCCCCTTGAATGAACTCACTGACCTGCTCTTTGGCTAATACTTCCCAAGCCTCGTCGATTAAACACGTAATTTGCGTTTTTCTATCCCCTAAATACATCGCTTGTGTGATTTGATACGTTAAAAGCATGAGCACCACCGACTGCAAATCTTTTTTCTTATTTAAACCTTCCAAGTCAAAGCAAATCAGAGGACTCTCAAAATTGATGGTGCAAGGACCCTTAAAATAATGACCGTATGAGCCTTTATCCGTATAGGGGGATAGCATCTGGCCTAAATCTTTGGCTCTACCGTCAGAATGTTTTGTCAAATAATCTGCAATATGGGTGATGGTGCTCGCTTGCGCGTAGTGTTGCCATGTGTGCATGATGGCATTTTCAATAAAGGACAATTGCAAATCATTTAACTGCGCAGAAGGAGAAGCCATTTGAGCCACCATGGGTTTTAACAAACCTAAGTAATCCGATGGGTCGTGCGCCATTTCTTTAGAGTCTATGTTGCTAAAAGGGTTTAAACCTATCTTTGTTTGTGCGGTAAACTCAACGTATTGCGCCCCAATATCACTTAATAAAATTACATCTTTTTCATAGCTTTTACCGATATCAATGATAAAAGCGCGCCCCCCGGCACCAATGCGTGACAATATTTTCTCTTGATTAAAATTGGATTTACCGCTCCCAGGTGGGCCCACCGTGATCGCATTGTAATTACCTCCTTGTGCATTCGCAAAAGCATCATAGAAAGCAAGTTGCCCTCGACGCCCTAAAATAGGAATCATAGGGCTGTTCATCCCTTTATTTTCAGCTTGAATGGGTAAGAAGTGTGCTATGGTGCTCGCGAGATGGGTTTTAAACCAACCGAACCGATTCATTTCATTGACCCAATCACCATGAGCCGTCATGGGCAATAAACTTAAAAAAGCGGGTAATTGCATGTAGCGGTTTTTTGCCAATTTAAATTTCTTTGCGATAAGCAAAGTTTCCAATTGTGCT
>CAYUEL010000079.1:0-9895 GCA_964443025.1 uncultured Gammaproteobacteria bacterium
CAAAGCCAATCAAAATCATATTGAAATTAATATCAAAGACACAGGCAAAGGCATTGACCCTGCCATTCAAGAAAAACTTTTCCAACCATTTATGACAACTAAGCCAGAGGGATTGGGTATGGGCCTTGCGATCTGTAAAACCATCATTGAAACTTATTCAGGTCAAATTAAAGCACAAAGACTTGAGGATGGTACGGAATTTAACGTAATACTCCCAATACCATCCTCTTCGTCTGTTATTTAATTAGGCTGATTATGTTGTCTTTGATTTTCATCTTTGTTTTCAGGACTTCCTTTAAACCACTGATAAGCGCTAGAAGCTAATTGATACGCTCCCCAAGTAAGCCCAGCCACTGTCGCCAATGTTCCTGCATTGAGGCCTATGGTGGGAGAAACAAAATCTGCTGCTCTTGTGATTGCACCTCCTCGACCTCCGCCGCAAACGATGACGGGGGTTGAGGGTTCATTTACGTTTGCAACAGTTTTCATAACATTGTTTAAAAGGCTAATAGTATTTGTTGTGCTACTTTCTTCTGTAGTGCTACCGTCTTCATTCTGTCGACGAGTTGTTGTTGTTTTTGACGTTGTTACTGTTGGCTTGGAGTATATTTGATTATAAAGATTAACAACGTGTCCAGCTGTTTCCGCTGTATTTCCGATAACGTTGAGTGCAGTATTATATCTTTCTAAAGTTACGGGTGGGGTATTTTGAGTGTTACCATTTTCCAGTTGGTTTGTGTTGTGTTCATCATGACCGTTATGCATTTGTATAACTTCCTTATGGTTAAATAATTATTTAAAAAATTTATAAGGCTTTTCATCCTTTGGAGCAGGAAAGCAAGGGGAAATCCTAGGGGGTTGGCAATCTGGGATCGGGCGCCGCGGAGAAACAGGGTTTGTATGAGGGGGCAGATTTGGTAATTTGAAAATATCAGAAGGCTTTTTACCAGTTCCACACCAGTCTTTATTGCCAGGGTTACGTGTATCCATCGTTTATCTCCTAATTTAACTGTGATTGAAAAATTTCATAGCAAGGCTACTTGAATACATCGTAATAGGGCTGTTGGATTTCTTGAATAGTAAAAGGTGCCTAAAAAGATAGGCGAAACCCTGCATTAATATTATATTTAAGCTTTGTCAATAGTGAGTAATGCCTAATGATCTAGGTACTTACCGTTAAAAATATGGTAAAGTGCGGTGAACAAGGAGGCGCCTGTGTCCGAAATAAATACAGTTTTCATCATTGATGATGAGCAAGAAGTCCGAGACTCTATGAAGTGGCTTCTTCAATCAGGCGGCTTTAAAGCCGAGGTTTATCCTGATGCATTGAGCTTTTTAGAGGAATATGCTGATGAAAAAGGTTGCCTTATTTTAGATGTTCGTATGCCTAAAATGACTGGCTTAGAGTTACAGGCTATTTTATTAGAAAGAAAAATAAAGCTTCCGATTATTTTTATCACAGGTCATGGGGATATCGACATGGCGGTACGGGCCATGAAGCTAGGTGCTGTAGATTTTCTGACCAAACCTGTTAATCATCAGCTTCTGCTAGAAACAGTGAATAAAACGATTCATCGTTATTATGAAGAAAGTCAAGATGATCAAGCCAAAGAAAAAATATTGGCACAATACCAACAGCTCACGCCCCGTGAAAAAGAAATATTTCTTTATATTATTTACGGTAAATTAAATAAAGTCATTGCTTATGAATTGAGTATCAGTGTCAATACCGTTGAAATTCACCGAGGCAATATTATGCGTAAAATGAATGCCAAAACATTGGCAGAGCTTGTTCGCATGGGTATCCAAATCGAATCGGAGCTGGAAGGGGCTTAATTTCCGAATATGATGCTTTCATGATGCAAAATATTTCATTGGATGATTTTTTTAAAATAGCGAATGGATTGCTAGATGAGTTGATTACCATTCACAATGAAGGCAATATTCACTCGGCTATCAACCCCAGTCACATTTTAATTCAAGAGGAATCATCAACGATACAGCTATTACATCCTCATAAAAAAGATTTTGAGTATGATTTATCGATGTTAGTCTATATGGCGCCCGAGCATTCACATCGCTTGAATGTTGTGTTAGATCATCGAAGTGATTTGTACAGTTTAGGTGTTGTATTTTACGAATGGTTAACGGGATGTTTACCATTTGAAGAAAAAGAACCAGAGGCATTATTGCATGCGAAACTAACGCAACAGCCCATTCCGCCCAATATTACAAACCCGACAATTCCGAAAGTATTATCAGACATTATTTTAAAATTACTTTCTCAAAAACCCGATGAGCGTTATCAAAGCACATTGGGATTAAAGCAAGATTTATTACATTGTAATGCAACTGATTTTTTATTAGGGCAGTTTGACTATCATCCTGTATTTAAATTGCCTGAAAAATTGTATGGTAGAGAAGAGGAGTTAAAGCAACTACGGGAAATATTAAATAAAATTGATCCATCTGGCGTTGAAGTCTTGATTGTGAGCGGTTATTCGGGTGTTGGGAAAACAACGGTCATAAATGCTTTGGAAAGTGAATTGGTTTCTCGTGGCGGCTATTTTGCAATGGGTAAATTCGGCCAGCAAAAACAAAATATTGCTTACAGTGGGCTTGGCGAACTTTTCGGCCATCTGGTTAAACAGATATTGAGCGCAGATGACGCGTCTATTTTAAGATGGCGTAAAAAATTGCTTTCAGCATTGGGAGGTAATGGCCAGGTTATTATCGATATTGTTCCGGAATTAAAATTGTTAATAGGTGAGCAGTCAGCTCTCACCGAGATGAGTCCCCTTGAAGCTAAGAACCGATTTGACCATTCATTTCAAAAATTTATTAGTGTATTTTCCAATCCAAAGCATCCATTGGCATTGTTTTTGGATGATTTGCAATGGGCAGATTTGGCAAGTTTGGACGCGCTGAGGTTAATATTAAATAATAATAGCGAAAAATCTTTGTTGTTATTAGGGTCTTATCGCGATAACGAAGTGGATTCTATTCATCCCTTAAATATTCTGCTTGAAGAGGTAAGGCAAAAACAAATTAACGTTCATGATATGCGGCTTAAGCCGTTAAAAACAAAAGATATAGAACAGTGGGTGAGTGATGCCGTTCATTATCATAATGACGATGTTGTAGAGGTATCGCGGTGGGTACATGAAAAGACAGCTGGAAACCCATTCTATATTAAGTTATTTTTACGCGTATTGCATGAGGATGATTTGATTTTTCTAAATAAACAAAATAATACATGGATCTTTAATATTCCAGCGATTAAGGCCTTGCCTGCGACCAAAAATGTGGGTGATCTTATGTCGAGACGTCTTAATGGATTATCACAAGACTTACAATATATTTTACAAGTAGCCGCTTGTTTTGGGAATAGATTTGATAAAGATTTGCTTGGACATGTACTAGGTGATGCAGAAGATAGTTTAACGGGTAAATTGTTGCTCCTTGTGTCGCAAGGACTCTTATTTAAAAATGAAAACAGTTATCACTTTGTTCATGACCAAGTTCAATCTGCTGCCTTGAGTTTATTGCCTGAAAATAATATTCAAATGATTCATATCCGTATAGGGAAAACATTATTAAATATATTATCAGACCAGGAAAAAGATGAGTCAATCACAAAGATTGTAGAGCATTTAAATCGAGGAAAAGTATTTTTAAAGAAAAAAGAAGAACTAGCCACTCTTATCCAGTTTAATCTGAAAGCGTCTGCTAAAGCAAAAGGTAGTATGGCACACCAATCTGCATTTGATTATCTAGACGGAAGTAAAAATATAATTGAATCTGAGCCTCGTTATTTTTGGGGGGAATGCCTAGAATTAACATTTGATTTCTTTTATGCTTATGCAGATTTATTATTTTTGCTACGTAAAATCGAACTAGCTGAATATTGTTGTAACAATATTTTAAATCACTCGAATTCAATTTTTAATAAAAGCAAGATATCATTGTTACGTATCAAGCATTATGCAAATAATGGCAAGTTAAATGAAGCAATAGAGGAAGGTATTTCCGCCTTGAATGAATTAGGGATTTATGTACCCAAAACCCCAAGCCTATTGTCAATTTATTGGAAGGTTATTCGAGTTAAATTTCTAATGAATAATGTAATCCATAAGGGAGATGTTAATAACCATACTTCAAAAAATTCTTTAGATGAGATTATTATTAATATATTTATGGAGATGATACCTGCCGCCCATCATTCAGGAAATTATAAATTAGCCACATTATTTGCTGCCAATGGCTCTGAATATTGTTTGAAAAATGGGTTTACTTATAATTCGTCCTATTTATTGTTGATATATTCAGGGACCTTCCGTTTTGTTTTTAAAGGATTAAAATTAGATTTTGAATATATAGAGTTTTCTTTAAAGTTGAATGACCTTTATGATAATAAATTACTAACGGGAAGGCTAAATTTTTTATTTTCTATAATGGGTGTTTGGGACATATCTTTTAGACGTGCTTTTGAAAGCTTGGATTTAGCTATAAAACAGGCGCTTGATTCGGGTGATTTTTTTTATTACTCGCTTTCTAGGTTATTCGAAATATTTTTTAAAATCAATAAGTCCAATAATACATATATTGAAATAAAAGAGTATTATGGCAATATCATGGAAGAAGGTTTTATTAAATTTGTTGACCTCGATGGGGAATTATTTTCATTCAACGCAGATTTTTTAGATTATTTAAATAAATTCAACAGAATCGTTAGTAAAAAAAGAATAAAAAACATCAATAATACAAGCCTAATGCTTTATCACACATTAAAAGGAATGAGCTGTTATCATGGTGAGTGTTACAATAAATCTTTCTTACAATTTCAAAAAATAAAAAATATTATTAAAGAGTGTATCGGAAATCCATTTATTATTTTTCATCTATTCTATTTATTCTTATCTTCTTTAGAATTGTTTAAGCGTTCTTCATTATTAAATAAACCCTATTATTTAATGGAAATGTTAAGAATTTATAGAGATCTAAGGTCTTGGTATAAAGCGTGTCCTGAAAACTTCTCTTATTACGTTTATATTATGGAGGCGGAGTTTTCGAATATTTTTGGTCAATACAAGGTTGCCGCTAAAAAATACGATCAATCCATACAAATATCTAAAGAGCATGAATTTCTACTGGACGAAGCTTTGGCCAATGAATTAGCGGCGAAGTTTCATTTAGGAAATAAAAGTGAAACGATTGCCAGTAGTTATATGCAAGAAGCAAGGAGGTTGTATCAAAAATGGGGTGCGGATGCGAAGATTGATTTCTTGGAAAAGAAATACCCTCAGCTTTTACCTCAAGAAGAAGCCATTAAAATAGAAGAGAATCGAAGCACGAGCCTCAGTGATTTAATTGATATGCAATCGGTATTAAAAACCAGCCAAGCGATTTCAAGTACATTGGAACTAGACAAACTTCTATCAAAGTTATTAAAAAGCATGTTACAAAATGCGGGGGCTGAGAAAGGGTATTTTATTCAAGTACAAGAAAATAAGCTTCATATTATTGCATCGATAGAAAAAGATAGCACTTCTGTGAACCTACATTCACCCCATTTATTGTCAGAGGATTCATCCTGTTTAGCTGCTTCCATTGTGAATTATGTGAAAAATACACAGGAATCTATTGTATTGGGAAATGCGGTAAAGGATAATCTTTATCAACAAGATATCTATATCAAGCAACATCAACCCAAATCCATTTTATGCTTACCCATTTTAAAACAAGAAAAGCTGTTAGGGATTTTATACCTTGAAAATAATCGAGCCACAGACATATTTACACAAGACAGGGTGGCATTATTAAAAATGCTTTCAACGCAAGCAGCTATTTCATTAGAGAATGCTTTTTTATTTGAAGCAAACCAAAAATCACAACAACGGATACAACAACATCAGACGGAGATTGCGCATTATGCTCGGGTGAATACGCTCAGTGAATTAGCGACAGGATTGGCCCATGAGATTAATCAACCATTGGCCTCTTCATTAAATTACTTAGGAGAATGTTTGGAGCGGTTAAAGGCAAATAAAACTTGCCCAGACATTATTGCGGGTGTAGAAAAAGCATCAACCGGAATAGAGCGAGCAGGCGAGATTATTCAGCATTTACGTTCATCGATTAAAAAACAAGATATCACGAAGAAAATGATTAATTTAAATGATGTGATTAACCATGTATTGCCATTACTAAACTATAAAATAAAATCCACAGAGACACAGTTAATCTTAAATTTATCGGGTACGTTGCCTCATGTATGTGCAGATACATTGCAAATGGAGCAGGTTCTGATTAATTTAATTAATAATGCTCTTGAAGCGTTATTAGAAGTGGATGAAAAGAAGAGAACATTAACCATCACAACGCAACACAGTCAAAATCATATTGAAATCAATATCAAAGATACGGGCAAAGGCATTGATCCCACCATTCAAGAAAAGTTATTCCAACCTTTCATGACGACCAAGCCGGAAGGATTGGGAATGGGTCTTACAATTTGCAAAACCATCATTGAAACCTATTCAGGTCAAATTAAAGCAGAATGCCATGAAGATGGTACGGAATTTAATATGGTGATACCGACAAACTAATGAAATGTCTCTAGATGTTTAGTGCTATTCTGTTACGGGGTGTCCACACAAACGTCATAATATTGGCGTTACTACGGCAATTCTCAGGTATGATACTATTTGACTTCCTGTAATTGTTGCTATACTTGTAAGACAGTTTAATAACAACTTAACAAGAATAAGAAGAGATTAGCCATGTTGGGGAAGAAGCCTTTTAAACCCGCCTGGTGGCTGCGTAACCCGCACCTACAAACCGTTTATGCTCGCTACCTCGGGCGTCGTCGCTACGTTAAAACACGCAAAGAATTGTTCGAATTGGCGGATGGAGATTTCCTGGATTTACGTTGGACTGGTGGAAATGTAGGTCCAATCATTGTCATTCTGCATGGATTAGAGGGCAGTGTTGAATCCCACTATGCCAAAGGAATGTTAAGAGCCGCCCAAAGACAGGGTTGGCGTGCCGTGTTGGCGCACTTCCGTACCTGTGGCGGACAATTAAGTCGATTACCTCGCGCTTATCATTCAGGCGATACACAAGACTTTGCCGAATTGGTAAAGTATTTAAAAGTTCGTGAACCTAATACACCTATTATTGCTGTGGGCTATTCGATGGGTGCCAATGTATTATTGAAATGGTTGGGCGAATCAGCCGATCAAAATCCACTGGATGCCGCAGTGGCAGTTTCTGTTCCATTTGAATTGCATAAAGTATCTGAAACAATTGGTGGTGTGTTATCAGGAAAATATGAACAATATTTTTTAAAACCATTGAAACGAAAAATATTAAACATTCTTGAAAATCATGATTTACCTTTGGATGTAAATCAAGTCATCGCGTTACGTTCATTGCGTGAATACGATGATTATGTCACAGCGCCTTTGCATGGATTTAAAGACGCGAAAGATTATTACACGCAATGCAGTTCTCGTTATTATTTAAATCGAATCGCAGTTCCTACTTTGATTATTCATTCAAAAGATGATCCTTTTATGCCAAGGGATATTGTTCCCACATTGGATGAAGTTTCTCTCAGTGTGGAATTGGAAATTTATGAGCGAGGCGGGCACGTGGGTTTTATAACAGGATGGAATCCATTATGGCCAAAATATTGGCTTGAACATCGTATTCCAGAATATATTATTCAACAATTAAGTTCGCTTAAAAGACCTTTCCGTGTGGCTTAATTAAAATACTTCTTGTGGATCGATATCAAGATTCCATCGAACTTGTTTCGGTTTAAGTTCATTTTCAAGTGCGGACGTAAGACGTGTTATTGCATGATGTAACGCTTTCCGATTACTGGCCTGCAACATCAGTTGTGCACGGTATTTTCCTTGACGTTTTTCCATCACCGCTGGGACGGGACCCATGCATAATATTTCTTCAGGCAATTGTTGTACAAAGCTTTTGGTTTGTTGTAAAAAACTCATGGGCGCATCAGATTTAACTGATTCAGCGCGTAACAATGCCATATAACCGTAAGGTGGAAGTTGCATCGCACGGCGTTCATCAAGAGCTGTTTGTGAAAATCCAACATAATTATCTTGTAGTAGTTGCTGAAGCAAAGGATGTTCAGGATGATGCGTTTGAATATACACTTCACCCGATAAATGTTCACGACCCGCACGTCCTGAAACTTGAGTAAGAAGTTGCGCCATACGTTCCGTTGCGCGAAAATCACTGCTCATGAGACCGATGTCTGCATCAATAATTCCCACCAATGTAACCTGAGGGAAATGATGACCTTTTGCCAATATTTGCGTACCCAATAAAATTTGACATTCATTGCGATTTATTTTATCGATCGCATCACTTAAACTGCCTTTTTTCCGCATAGAATCTCGGTCGATACGTATAATAGGCGCTTCTGGAAAATGTTGTTGTAATACTTCTTCAATACGTTGCGTTCCTTCACCTAGTAAAATGTGCGATTCACTTCCACACTGTTTGCATCGCATGGATTGACGTGCTTGATATTCACAATGATGGCAAACTAAACGCTTATTCGCATGAAATGTTAAACGGCTATCACAGCGAGGACATTCGGCAACCGATCCACAAAAAGAACACATCCAAGTAGGTGCATAACCACGGCGATTTAAAAATAATAATACTTGCTCATTTTTATGAATGCGTTGTTCAATAGCTTTCAACATGTCTTGTGATAAACCGGCTTCTAATTTTTTTTCTTTTAGGTCAATAAGATGGTACCGTGTTTTCTCTGAAGTAGTGATACGTTTTGATAAATTTAATAAAGTATATTTCCCTTGTTGAACTTGATATAAGCTTTCAAATGAAGGTGTTGCGGAACCTAACACGACTGGAATATTTAATTGATTTGCTCGCCAAATAGCCAGGTCGCGCGCATGATAACGAAATCCTTCTTGTTGTTTAAACGATAAATCATGCTCTTCATCAATGACAATCAATCCTAAATTTGGCATCGGTGTAAATACTGCTGAACGTGTACCAATCACAATATGTGACGTACCTGATCGTGCTTTTAACCAGGCTTGAGCGCGCGGTCCATCAGATAAATTCGAATGCATCACTGATATATTTGTATTAAATCGTTTTTCAAAACGTGCGACGGTTTGCGGCGTTAAACTAATTTCAGGAACGAGTATTAACGCTTGTTTCCCTTTCTTCAATATTTCATCGATGGCTTGAAGATACACTTCTGTTTTCCCGCTTCCTGTAACACCTTGTAATAAAAACGTTTTGAATTGATGTTGATTTTTTAATATTGATTTCAATGCGGAGGATTGTTCATCATTCAGCAGCAGCGAAGATTCTGTTTGAATATTTTTTTCATCCGGTTGTTTTTTGATTTTAATCTCGGCTAGACGACCTTGACGCATCTGCGTAGGCAACATGCTACTGATAACATCTCCAATGGGATGGTGATAATAAAGGGACGCAAATTGTGCAAACTTTAAATCAGATTCACCTAATAGCGGTTCTGTATCCACCACTTCTTTGATTGTTTTAAGTTTATTTTCAGGAAAGGAGGAAGTGTCGGACAAGCCCGTCACCACCCCAATTACATCCCGACGACCAAAAGGCACTTTAACCCGCATGCCGGGTTGCAGGGTGACCCCTTCAATAGGCAAGTAATCAAATGTTTGCCTCAAAGGTGTGGGAATTGCAATTTGTAATATCTGTTTTTTCATTATTGGAGTGTATCACTACCGTTGGATATGTGATAATGAATGCTTGTTGCCATTTTGTTTGCGCCTTTATCGGGTTGTGTGTTGCCAAACACGCCGTGAATACATCCCTGTAGGCTCTTCCTCGGCATCCCTGC
>CAYUEL010000080.1:0-9889 GCA_964443025.1 uncultured Gammaproteobacteria bacterium
TGCATCCCGACATGAACAGGTGCATCTAATAAAATAACCAGATCAGCCTTTGCATCATTTAATACCCATTGCTCAAGTACCTGAATGCGTTCCATGGGAATACCACGTCCACCACCTTGATACGCATAACTAGCATCCACAAAGCGATCCGATACAACCCAAAACCCCTGTTTTAATGCGGGTAATATCACAGTTTGCCAATGTTGCGCACGCGCCGCAAACATTAATAACAATTCTGTGTCAGGATGAATGGATTCCCCTTGCGTGTGCAACGCAAGATCACGAATCTTTTCGGCGAGGGGTGTTCCACCCGGTTCGCGTGTTTTGCTGACAGAGACATGAAATTTTTCGCCTAAGTATTTCAGTACGAATTGATGAACCGTTGATTTACCGACACCTTCAATTCCTTCCAGCGTGATAAATTTTCCCATTGTTGTCATGGAGACCCCAGAATATATTTTGCTACCGCTGCATTATGTTCTTCAAGCGTATCAGAAAATTGATGCGAGCCATCGCCTTTGGCAACAAAATATAAACTCGTACCCTCATCAGGATTTAATGCGGCATCAATGGATTCACGGCTCGGTAGTGCAATGGGCGTGGGTGGTAATCCATAATGAACATAAGTATTATAGGGGGTATCGCGTCTCAAATCATCTTTGGTAATATTTCCATTATAATTTTCACCCATACCATAAATAACCGTGGGATCCATTTGTAATTTCATGTTGCTGTTTAAACGACGTATTAATACACCGGCAATTTGCCTTCGCTCACTGGGAATACTGGTTTCTTTTTCAACAATCGATGCAACGATTAAAGCTTGATAGGGATTATCATAACGCGTCAAAGACGATCGTAGCTCCCATGCTTTTTTCAAATAACACGTTAAATCTTGATGCGCGCGCGTTAATATGGCCAGATCAGTTTCACCTTTAGGGTAATGATAGGTCTCTGGCATGAATAATCCTTCGGGATGTTTATATTCTTGTGTGATTTGCGTCAACCATGTTTTAGTTTTAAAATCAATCCGACGTTCAATATTGTCAAGCTTGCTTAACTCATCCATCAGTTGATGAATGCTCCAACCTTCAATGATTTGAAACGGATGCAACAACACTTCACCACGCGCAATTTTTTGAATCACTTCGCGATGCGACATGCCTTCGCCAAAATAATATTCACCCGCTTTCAGTTTTTTGTCATTACCCCAAACACGCGCATAGGCTTTTAACACCCATGTATAACGAATAACACCCTTCTCTTTTAAATCACTCAGCAAGGTATTTAATGGAACGCCTGCTTGATAGTCATAAACTACACTGTTCTCAGTGAGACGTACTTTTGAATTTAGCAGAAGGATAAATATAGTAAAAACGATAACAAACGTAAAAAGCAACGCAAGAGTAAGACTAAAGATATGTTTTTGCATAAATGAAGCTCGGTTCGCTATTTACTAAACTTCTTTAATACTAATGCTGCGTTTGTACCACCAAATCCAAAGTTGTTATTCAATGCAACTTCAATGCGCATTTCTTGGGCTTGATTAGGTACATAATTTAAATTACATCCTTCGCCGGGTTCATACAAGTTCATGGTAGGAGGTGCAACTTGATCACGTATGGCGAGTGAGGCAAAAATGGTTTCCACCGCACCTGCCGCGCCTAATAAATGCCCGGTCATGGATTTGGTCGAACTCATGGCTAGTTTCTTAGCATGATCGGCAAATAATCGTTCCACGGCAAGACTCTCAATGCGATCCCCTACAATGGTTGAAGTCCCATGCGCATTAATGTATTGAACATCGGTTGTATTTATATGTGCATCACGAAGCGCGTTTTGCATTGCATCATAAGCACCCTGCCCGTTTTCAGGAGGTGACGTGATGTGATAAGCATCTGCGCTCATACCATAACCAATCAGTTCAGCATATATTTTGGCACCACGCGCTAGGGCACTTTCCAATGTTTCTAATACTACAACACCAGAGCCATCGCCCATCACAAAACCATCACGATCTTTGTCCCACGGACGAGAAGCATGTTCAGGGTCATCATTACGTTGTGACAACGCACGTGCCGCACAGAAACCACCCAAGCCCAACGGAGTAATAGCACGTTCCGCACCACCCGCAAGCATAATATCTGCATCACCGTATTGAATATGACGGTACGCTTCGCCAATATTATGCGTGCCTGTAGTACAAGCGGTTACAACACTGATATTAGGGCCGCGCAAATTGTGCATCATGGAAACTTTACCAGCAACCATGTTAATAATGCTTCCAGGAATGGCAAAAGGCGAAACACGACGGGGTGATTGCTTATCCAGAACATCCCATACATGTTCCAAGACCGTGGCACCACCAATGCCCGAACCAATTGCAACCCCTGCGCGAGGCGCAATGGCGTCAGTAATTACTAAACCAGAATCTTCCAATGCTTTCGTTGCAGCGTAAACACCGTAATGGATAAACCCATCAAACTTGCGCGCATCTTTATTGGATAAAATATCTGAGTAATCAAAGTCTGGAACATCTGCCGCAATTTGCGTGCTGAATTCAGATGGATCAAAATAGCGAACGCGTCTAACGCCGCTTACGCCCGCAAGAATATTATCCCAAACTGTTTTTACATCGTGTCCTAACGGAGAGACGATCCCCATACCCGTTATGACAACCCGTCTTTTACTCACGACCCATGACCCTCACATAAAATAAAAATAAATCTACTCTTCAATCGTTGCACGTGTAGTAACGTAATCAATCGCATCTTGAACAGTTGCAATTTTTTCAGCTTCTTCATCAGGGATTTCAGCTTCAAATTCTTCTTCAAGTGCCATCACCAATTCAACGGTATCCAATGAATCAGCTTTTAAATCGTCAACAAACGAATCCGTGTTATTGATTTCGCTTTCGTTAACTTCCAATTGCTCAGAAATAATTTTCTTAACGCGTTGTTCTATATTACTCATCAGTTTCTCCTTTCCAGTGTTACAAAGCCTGTATTATATACCAGCTCGCGAAGTATATAATAGAAAATGTTACATATAAAGCCCGCCGCTTGCATTTATTACGGTACCAGTTACATAGCTAGCCTGTGGGCTGGCCAAGAATTGAACCGCTGCCGCAATCTCCTCGGGGTCACCGTAACGGCCCACAGGGATATGATCCAGCAGCGTTTTCTTGATCTCATCCGGTAACGCATCCGTCATATCAGTTGTGATAAACCCTGGCGCTACCGCATTTACCGTAATACCGCGTGAACCAATTTCTTTCGCCAAAGACTTCGTAAAGCCAATTAAACCTGCTTTTGCAGCAGCATAATTGCATTGGCCTGGATTACCCATCATACCGCTGATGGAACTAATGCAGATAATTCTGCCCCAACGTTGTTTCATCATGGGACGAATGCAGGCTTTGGTTAAATAAAAAATGCCTGATAAATTTGTATTAATCACATCATTCCATTCATCGTCTTTCATGCGCATCAATAAATTATCACGTGTAATACCCGCATTATTAACAAGAATGTCTAAATTTTCATGCTTCTGTTTAATCGATTCCATCATTGCATCGATTGATTGTTTATCACCCATATTGAGCACAAACCCTTCGCCCTGCCCTTTCGAATCCTTAATGAATTGCGTTATTTTTTCAGCGCCTTCAGCTGATGTTGCAGTACCTAAAACAGTTGCACCACTTTCCATTAAACTTTTTAAAATGGCTTTACCAATTCCGCGGCTTGCACCGGTAATTAATGCTGTTTTTCCTTTCAGTAACATGTTCATCTCCATTATTGCGCAACACTCATGAATGATTTAAATGAGTCGCAGGGTATGTCTGAAATAATACGTTTATTTAATCCAGATAATACTTTACCCGGACCGCATTCAACAAATTGCGCAACACCACGATTCGCAAGAACATTGACTACATCCACCCAACGCACGGGATTATACAATTGACGAATCAATGCATCTTTAATTGCTTTCGGATCTTGTTCAACAGTTGCATCCACATTGTTTACCACGGAAATAGTAGGTGCTTGCATGTTGATGTTAGCAAGATCCTTTGCTAATTCATTGGCTGCATCGCGCATTAATTTACAATGCGATGGTACGCTCACGGGTAATGCAATGGCACGTTTTGCGCCTAATTGTTTCGCAAATTCAATCGCACGATTAACAGCATTGACTTCACCTGCGATCACAACTTGTCCCGGCGCATTAAAATTTACCGCTTCAACCACATCATTTTGATTGGCTGCAGCACAAGCTTCAATAACTTTTTCATCATCCAATCCCAATATAGCTGCCATAGCCCCTTTTCCTGCTGGCACCGCTTGTTGCATTAAGTACCCACGCCGCGCAACTAAGCGTATTGCATCAGGAAAACTTAACGCATTCGCCGCAACCAGTGCGGTGTATTCACCTAAACTATGACCCGCCACAACAGTGACATTGGGCTTTTGTTCTTGATAGATTGTCCAAAATGCAACGCACGTTGCCAATAATGCAGGTTGTGTGTATTGCGTTTCATTAAGTTTTTCTTGCGCATCACGTTGTACCAATTCAAATAAATCATATCCCAATACATCACTTGCCGTTGCAAAGAGTGATTGCACGCTTGCATGATCAGCAAATTCACCCAACATGCCAACAGTTTGTGAACCTTGTCCTGGAAATATTACGGCTGTATTCATGATGTCATACCCTCAAAATCGTATTAAAGCCGAACCCCAAGTAAATCCACCGCCAAATGCTTCCATTAATATCAACTGATCCCGTTGAATACGTCCATCCATAACGGCGGTATCAAAAGCCAATGGAATACTGGCTGCGGATGTATTACCGTGTTCACTTACCGTCACTACCACGCGATCCATTGGTAATTCCAATTTTTTCGCTGTTGCAGTAATAATTCTCATATTTGCTTGATGTGGAACTAACCAATCAATGTCTGATTTTTTTAAATTACTTTTGACTAATACTTCTTCGACCAAATCATTTAACGTATTTACGGCAACTTTAAAAACTTCTTTTCCTTCCATCACCACTTGCGGACGCTTAACGGTATCACCTTTTTCATTCCAATGATTAGCCGCATACAAATATTCTTTATGACTTCCGTCTGAATGAAGATGCGTTGCCATAATACCAGGTTTATCGCTACGTGTTAGCAATACACCGCCAGCACCATCACCAAATAAAACACAAGTAGTACGATCTTTCCAATTGATATAATGCGAAATCGCTTCCGCACCCATCACTAATACAGTATTCATCGCGCCTGTTTTGATAAATTGGTCCGCGGTTGATAATGCGTAAATAAATCCTGAACAAGCCGCTTGCACATCAAATGTGCCACAGCAATTCTTGATGCCTAATCGCGCTTGCAATAAATTAGCCGCGCTGGGGAAAATATAATCATTACTGGTGGTACCAATGATAATGCCATCAATTTGGTTGGGCTCAATACCTGCGCGCTCAACGATTTGGCGAGCAGCTGCTTCTACCATATCCAACAACGTTTCATCTTCACCAATGATATGACGATTTTTAATACCAACGCGCGAACAAATCCATTCATCGGTGGTATCAACCATTTTTTCTAATTCAGCATTCGTTAAGACACGCTTCGGCAAATACGAGCCTGTTGAAACTATTTTAGCGTAGTTCATCAATCGCTTCCTAGATTAATCAATTTCGCGATACGACTTTCGACTTGGGCAGGAATATCTTTTTCGATTTGCAACATGGCGTATTCAATCGCATTAGACATGGCTTGACGATCAGCACTTCCATGACTTTTAATGACAATACCATTTAAACCTAACATACTCGCGCCATTGTAATTGCGCGGATCAATATGCCATGCAGCGCGCTTTAATGCGGGACGCGCCAATAAACCTGTTAATTTCGAATACCAATTGCGATTAAATTCTTGCTTTAAGAAAAAGGCAACGACATGTGCCACACCTTCAACGGATTTTAATGCGATATTACCAACAAAACCATCACACACAACAACATCCGCATCACCGCTATAAATCTGATCGGACTCGATAAATCCAATATATTCAATATGGTCGCTCACTTGTTTAATTAAACGGTGCGCGCCTTTAACCATTTCATTCCCTTTGATTTCTTCTTTGCCGATATTTAACAGCGCAACCTTGGGTTTTTTCTTTCCTTGGCTGCATGTCGCAAGCACTGCGCCCATCATGGCAAATTGAAATAATTGTTTGGGAGTACAATCTACGTTTGCGCCCAAATCCAACATTTGGCAAAAGCCTAATTCCGTTGGCATGGAAACAACAATTGCGGGACGTTCAATACCTGGTAATGTTTTAAGTACAAAACGCGCAATGGCCATTAATGCGCCGGTATTTCCTGCGCTGACACATGCATCCGCTTCTTTAGTTTTAACCTGATTAACAGCCACACGCATCGATGAATCTTTCTTTTGACGCAATGCTTGCGCCAAGGGTTCATCCATCGTAACCACTTCGCTCGCATGTTGCACGATTAAACGATGATTATCGGCATAAGCTTGCGCGCGCGGATCTTGAGCAAGATGCGAGCGAATCTGTGATTCGTCGCCCACCAAAATCATCCGTAATGCTGCGCTACGTTCTAAGCTATCAATAGATGCAGGCACAGTAACCTTTAAGCCATGGTCACCGCCCATCGCATCAATTGCAATCGTTACGGATTTATTCAAAATAATTACTCTTCGTCCGTATCGTCTTCATCTGCTTGTGCGATGATTTGCTTGCCGCGATAAACACCGCTTGCGGTTACATGGTGACGTAGGTGAGTTTCACCCGTCAATGAGTCAGTCGCCAATGTGGCTGACGCTACCCTGTCTTGCGAGCGACGCATATTGCGTCTAGAACGGGATTTTCGACTCTTCTGAACAGCCATAGTATTCTCCTAATTTTTCAAAGATGCCAGTATATCAAATTGTGAAGGTTTTGGGGTAAGACTTTCTAATACCACGGAACATTCATCCTCGGGATGCATGGGAATATTGGGTAGTAAAAGCAATAATTCATCTTCTATCATATTGAAAACAGGGATATTTCCTTCTTCAATGATCACCGGCTCTTCTTCTGAATTTAAGTCATTTAACTTATCAATATCGCTAATGACTACAAACTGGGTTTGACTGTGAATAGGTTGCCGATAAGGTTGTAAACAACGTTGGCAAATCAGTTCTACTTCAGCGTCTAACGTGCAATCAATTTTAGAGCGTGTGCAACGCAATTCACACACCAATTCACCCTCAGACGAGAGCAACGCCTCGGTGAAACGCGGAAATTGATCAAAAGCAATTTGCCCAGTGAAGTGTTTGGGTTGCTGGCTAATGCTGCTTATACTAATAAGTCGAGGTATATTCATCATGATAGCCATTATACTGTTTTCCAATTTAAGGTACAATTACCCTTATCATGCAAAATCCCAAACTTATCCTGGCTTCATCCTCCCCTAACCGACGAGAACTACTGGAGCGCCTGCGCGTTCCGTTCACATGCATTCACCCCGACATCGATGAAAGCCCCCTTCCCGACGAACCCTTCGGTGAAATGGCCGATCGATTAAGCATCTTGAAAGCACAAAAAATCGCAGCCCTTTATCCTGATGCCATTGTCATCGGATCAGATCAGGTCGCTGGTTTGGATCATACCCTCATTCGCAAACCTAAAACCCATGAAGCCGCTTTGGCACAATGGGAACAAATGCAAGGTCAATCACTTTGGTTTTATACCGGCGTGTGCGTCGCGCGCGGAGCACATTACGAATCGATGTTAAGTGTCACAGAAGTAAAATTTAAACTGTTATCAACTCAACAAATCGATGCTTATCTTAAACTCGATCAACCCTACGAATGTTGCGGCGGATTTAAAATTGAGCAAGCCGGTATCGCATTAACAGAATATGTTGAGAGCGATGACCCCACCGCCTTGATAGGCTTGCCCCTTATCAACACCGTAAATCTGTTGGAATATTTTGGACTAAAAGTATTACCTTAATTCGTGTGTCGTTGTCATCAAATGCAAGAAATCCTTGCGCATTACTTTCGCGCCGAATTGCCCTGAAAACATATCCATGAAACTTTGGCTCGGTGTGTAGTCAATCGTATGCGCTTGCCCAATCACTTCACTTGCAACGTAACGAACGCTGCCTAATTGATCCACCAAACCCATTGGCACTGCTTGTTGACCCGTCCATACTAAACCCGTAAACAACTCGGGATTATCAGTTAATTTTCCTTCCCGACGGTGTTTTACTTTCGTTATGAATTGTTGATGAACAACATCTAGCATGTTTTTCATAAAGTCAGCATCTTCAGGTTTAACGGGTTCAAAAGGATCGAGAAAACCTTTATTAGAACCTGCGGTAATCAATCGACGTTCCACACCAATTTTTTGCATCAGATCGACAAAACCAAATCCATTAAACATCACGCCAATGGAACCAACCATACTGGCTTCATTTGCAAAAATTTGATCCGTGGCAGCAGCAACATAATAACATCCTGAAGCACAGGCATCTGTGATCACACCGTATATAGGTTTATACGGATATTCTTGCCGTAACCTTAAAATTTCATCATAAATTTCACCGGCCTGAACGGGGCTTCCACCGGGACTATTCAACTCTAATATCACAGCTTCGGCAAATTGGTTTTTAAATGCTTCATTCAATGAAGCAATAATGTCATCCGCATTAGCCGTAGATTGAGAATCAATAACACCATCAATCTTAATGACGGCCGTATGCTCTTGTACGTGCGCTTTTGTTCGATAACCACTGGGTAAAAAGATAAATAACAATGCAACGAAATAAATAAAAAATATGGTCTTAAAAAAAATGCCCCAACGACGTCGAGCACGTTGTTCTTGAATGGATGAAAATAAAAGTCTATCAAGAATTTTTTCTTGCCATTTTTGTGAAGGTTGTACAGGTTGTTCTTCCATAATAATATCTCCAGCTTAATCTACGATGTCGATTGAGGACGTTCCGTCAACCAACGCGGCAAGTCTTGAATGTCGTCAATACAATCCAATGGTTTACATTCTAGCAGCAACGCCTTATCCTGCAAACCATAACTTACAGCAAGACCATCGATTCCCGCTTGCCTTGCCATGATTAAATCATATTCGGTATCGCCAATCATAAGCGCTTTGTCAGGGCCAACACCCGTTAAGTACAAAATATCCTGGATAATACGCGGATGAGGCTTACGAAAGCCTTCATCTCCACAACGCGTCACTGCAAATGTTTTTTCAAGTTGATAATGTGACACATCTTGATCCAAACCTTGACGGCTTTTCCCCGTCGCTACCGCCAATAAATACCCTTGCTTTTGCAAGATCTTTAATACGTCAAGCGCACCTTTAAATGGGCAAACAGGGTACCCTGTCTCCGAGTAACTTGTTGATGATTTAAAAAGCGTTCCTTCCCAATCAAAAATTAATAGGTCGTAAGGATGTTCACTCATTATTAAAATTCAAACTCCACTCTGGACTCGGCGCTACCACATGCAATTGTAGTTCAATTTCAGGGCATTGGATATTCAGTTCGCTCGCGTGAAGAGCAATTCGATGAATCCCTTGTGTTTTGGCTTCTTTATTCTTTGCTGCGTTTCCATATTTTTCATCCCCCAAAATAGGATGTTTATGCGTTGCCGTATGCACGCGAATCTGATGGGTTCGTCCCGTCTTTAAATTGACTTGAATGAGCGTTGCATCAGGGTAATACCGCAACGGTGTAACGTAAGTAATCGCCACCTTGCCTTCCTTCTCATCGACCTTAACGCGATGTTCGCCCGATGGAAGCTCTTGTTTGCGCAACGGAACATCAATTTTTTGCAACGACTTGG
>CAYUEL010000081.1:0-4282 GCA_964443025.1 uncultured Gammaproteobacteria bacterium
GTTTATGGTTATTAATCCCCGCCTGGGATATCGCCTATAAATCTGCCGGCTGGATGCATGCAAAGCTATTATGTGTCGTGTTATTGATTGGCTTTCACCATGTATGCAAATCCCATATGAAAAAGTTTGCACAAGATGCTAATACCAAATCCGATAAGTATTTCCGTATGTTGAATGAGATTCCAACGGTATTAATGATTGCGATTGTTATTTTAGCGGTGGTGAAACCTTTTTAGATCGAGTTCGTCATTGCGAGAGCAGCAAAGCTGCTTGAAGCAATCTATTGAGAACTGGATTGCTTCGTCGTGCTTCGCACTCCTCGCAATGACAGGTTAAATTTCAACCATTTCGAAATCATCTTTAGTCGCACCACAATCTGGACAACGCCACGTCAGTGGTACATCTTCCCATCGGGTACCGGGCACAAGACCATCTTCAGGCCAACCTATCTCCTCTTCATAAATAAATCCACATAATAGGCACATGTAGCGTTTGTAATTGTCACCCATTTTTTTCTCCTATAAACTTCTACGGACAATATGATACCATAAGCGCCATGTACACGTTAGACCAGTCCAAAAAACTTTTTAATGCGGCGACCCAGGTTATTCCGGGTGGTGTGAACTCCCCTGTGCGCGCTTTTCGTGCCGTGGGTGGTACACCCGTTTTTATCCAGCAAGCGAAGGGTAGCAAGCTTATCGATGCTGATGGTAATGAATACATCGACTATGTCGGCTCATGGGGCCCCATGATTGCCGGTCATAATCATCCCACTATTTTACAAGCTGTTAATGACGCAGTGGCGCAAGGCTTAAGTTATGGCGCACCAACCGAACGTGAAGTGACATTAGCAGAAGAAGTTTGCAAACTCATGCCGAATATCGAAATGGTACGCATGGTTAATTCCGGTACAGAAGCCACCATGAGTGCCATTCGGGTAGCCCGCGCATTTACGAAACGTAATAAGATCATTAAATTCATTGGGTGTTACCATGGTCACGCGGATCCGTTCTTGGTGGCAGCTGGCTCAGGCGCATTGACCTTTGGAACGCCTAATTCACCCGGTGTTCCGCCTGAAACCGTGGCAGATACTTTATGCGCCGAATTTAATAATCTCGATGATGTCCAACGTATTCTCGAGAACAATCCTGGACAAGTGGCTGCAATTATCCTCGAGCCGGTTGCCGGCAACATGAATTGCATATTACCCCAAGAAGGTTTCTTGCAAGGGTTGCGCGACCTATGTGACAAGCACGGTACCTTATTAGTGTTTGATGAAGTCATGACAGGTTTTCGGGTTGCATTAGGCGGTGCGCAAGCACTATATAGTATCAAACCTGATATGACGACCCTGGGTAAAGTCATCGGCGGCGGAATGCCCGTCGGTGCTTTTGGGGGGCGCGCCGATATCATGCAAATCCTTTCGCCCGTAGGGCCCGTCTATCAGGCAGGAACGTTATCTGGAAATCCCATTGCCACCGCAGCTGGATTGGCTAGCTTAAAATTAGTACAACAACCGGGGTTTCATCAGGAACTGGCTAAAAAGACGTTGATGCTGTGTGAAGGATTAGAACAGGCTGCACGTCAACAGGGTGTTTCGTTTCGTACACAGCACGTGTGTGGTATGTTTGGGTTATTTTTTACCCCACAAACCTCCATCCCTACATTCAAAGATGTCATGACTTGCAACGTTGAACAGTTTAATAAGTTCTTCCACGCTATGCTTGAACAGGGAGTTTACTTTGCTCCTTCTGCCTTTGAAGCTGGTTTTATATCCACCGCTCATACTGATGAAGACATTCAACGCACCATTGATGCGGCGGCAAAAGCGTTTCAAACATTATCATAATGTGTGGAGTTACGCCCCGCTGGGGCTTGTTCACTACCCGTTTTGTACCCCCCATTTGTCGCACCTACGGTGCGCCTACATGGGGGCTAGCATTGTTGCCATTTTGGTGCCGGTTCGGTTTGTGTGAAGACACACCCTCGGAGGCAGGGATGCCGAGGAGGAGCCTACAAGGATGTATTCACGGCGTGTGTGTCTTCACGCAAGCCGATAAAGGCACTAACAAAATGGCAACAAGAATCTCTGGCAAAATAATAAAAAGATGCTAGAGTGGGTTTGTAACAAAGCGCTTTTGTGTTATATATGAATCATGGAACCTACCGGAGGAAGAAGTTATGGCTAAGAAAACAAGTACCACCAAACGCAAACCGGCCACCAAACCCAAAACATCGACAAAGCCAAAGGCCGCCGCTAAAAAGCCTGCTGCCAAAAAGCCAGCTGTTAAAAAACCAGCTGCCAAGAAACCCGCCGCCAAAAAGCCTGCTGTTAAAAAACCAGCTGCCAAGAAACCTGCGGTCAAAAAAACACCCGCTAAGAAAGAGGTTATTAAAAAGCAACCATCCCCAAAAGCTGAGGTGATTGCATTAAAATCATCGGATGCCACCGATCCTATGCATCTTGATTTTGTTCCTTATAAATTAGGCAAAGATGAAGCATACATGAATGCTGAACAACGCGACCATTTTCGTCATCTTTTGATGGGTTGGAAACAAGCGCTGATGGAACAAGTGGATCGCACGGTGTCTCATCTGCAAGATGAACCTAGTAATCTTGCCGATCCAAATGATCGTGCAACACAAGAAGAAGAGTTTGCATTGGAATTGCGCGCACGTGATCGTGAACGTAGACTAATCAACAAAATTGATAAGACATTGGATCAAATTAAACAAAGCGATTATGGTTATTGTGAACAATGCGGCGAAGAGATTGGTATTCGTCGATTAGAGGCTCGTCCAACCGCTAATCTTTGCATCGATTGCAAAACATTGGCAGAGATAAAAGAGAAACATTATTCAAGCTGATATGGATGTTATAACGGCAATCAAGTCGCGGCAATGTATCCGAGCATTTACTCGTGAACCCGTGAGTGATGATATTATTCGTAAAATCCTTGAGGCGGCGCGTTTTGCACCTTCGGGTGTGAACACACAACCGTGGCATGTTGCTGTGTTGCGAGGCAATACCTTAAAAACGTTAGGTGACGAAATACTGAAAGTACGGGCAGCAAACATTTCTGACAACCCCGATTATCAATATTACCCAACAGAATGGTTTGAGCCCTATAAAAGCCGGCGTAAAGCGTGTGGATTAGCATTATACGGTGCGTTACATATTCAAAAAGATGATGTTGAAAAACGCTTAGTTCAATGGAATAAAAATTACCGATTTTTTGGCGCACCTGTAGGAATGATCGTCTACATGGATCAGCGCGTTGAAACAGGTTCATGGATAGATTTAGGAATGTTTATGCAAAATATTTTGATAGGTGCGCGCCAATTTGGCCTTGGCACATGCCCACAAGCTGCATTAGCGGAACATCCTGATATAATCCGTGAAGTATTAAATATTAGCCCAAATTATGCGATTGCTTGCGGCATTGCCATAGGTTACCCTGACATGTCAGATCCTGTGAATCAATACCGTACCGCTCGCTTAGATGTTGATGAGTTTACCACGTGGTATGAGTGATATTATTCCTCGCGCTGAACATAATTTTTCGCGCAAACAAGTTTCAAAAAATGCACTGACTGTGTTGTATCGATTGCACGAAGCAGGATTTCAAGCCTATTTAGTAGGCGGTTGTGTACGTGATATTTTACTTGGGCTTAAACCTAAAGACTTCGATGTTGCTACTAACGCAGAGCCTGAAGAAGTACGTCGCTTATTCCGAAATTCCCGTTTAATTGGACGACGGTTTCGATTAGCCCATATCTATTTTGGTCGTGACATTGTTGAAGTAGCTACATTCCGTGGCGATCCGAATGAACATGAAGATGAAACCGAAAGTGCACAATCTGAATCAGGCAGAATTTTACGTGATAATGTTTATGGAGATATTACCACTGACGCATTACGACGTGACTTCACCATCAACGCACTTTATTACAATATTGCTGACTTTTCCATCGTTGATTATTGCAAAGGTTTAGAAGATATCAAAAACCAAACACTTACACTCATTGGTGATCCTGAAACACGGTATCGCGAAGATCCTGTGCGAATATTACGTGCCATTCGTTTTTCAGCCAAATTAAGCTTGGCTATTTCTGCTGATACAGCAAAACCTATTCGATCGTCACTCAAGTTATTACGCGATGTCCCTAAATCACGGATCTATGAAGAATGCTTAAAATTGTTTTTAACTGGACATGCGGTTGCTAGTTTAAATAAATTACGCGAATACGAAGCTGATAATGTTTGCTGGGTGGGAATAAT
>CAYUEL010000081.1:4292-9411 GCA_964443025.1 uncultured Gammaproteobacteria bacterium
GCTGATAAAGTATTATTCCCACCCAGCAAACATTATCAAGATAAGGACTGGGAATTTATCATGAAAGGCTTAAATATAACCGACGCACGTGTACGATCACATCAAACAGCATCTCCTGGTTTCTTATTTGCATTATTATTATGGCCCGGATATGCAATATACGAAACCATCGAAGAATTGTTTCATGAAGTAAGCCAAGGGATTGCTATTCCAAAACGTTTTACTTTGATATGCCGTTCGGTATGGGAATTGCAAGATCGCTTAATCCATATCAAACGACATCAAGTTTATCGTTTACTTGCGCATCCATCATTTCGTGCAGGATTTGATTTCCTTAAGCTTCGCTCAGAACTCGATTCTAGCTTAAAATCTATGGCAACGTGGTGGCAAACATTTCAACAAGCAGATAAAGATCAACAAGACGTTATGTTGTTATCGTTGCAAACCGGCAAAGGTCGACGCAGAAAGCCGCGTAAAAAAAAGAAGCCAGAAGATGCGTAGCTATATTGCATTAGGAAGCAACCTGGGTGATCGATATCATTACATTGCTGCTGCTGTAGAATATATTAAACGTTTGCCTGATACAGAATTTATTGCGTTGTCGCCGTTGTATGAAACGGAACCGGTTGGGTTTGTTGACCAAGGCTTTTTTATAAATGGTGTTTGTTGTATTGATACCACGTTAACCCCCTATCGTTTGTTGCAACATATGTTAATGATTGAACAGTTATTAGGTCGTATTCGTAGTGTGAAAAATGGACCGCGTACCATTGATTTGGATATTTTGTTGTACGGTGATATTAAAATGGAAACTCCAACATTAACCATCCCCCACCCTCGCATGCATGAACGCGAATTCGTGATGAAACCGCTGAGGGATTTGACTCTAAGGAATGGCACGCGAGTACGCGTGTCATACTGATTGTATAGCACGTAACTAAAGAGCAAGCGATACATTGAAAATCTGAAATAAGTTTTCTGCTCATCACAGCCGCTTGCTGCGCGCGCGGTTCAGAGGGCGGGCTCAACGCAAGCAGTCATACAATGAAGCTTGCAACAATCCTATCCGTGAGCCGACTCTTTTCGACGAGCGTATATGAGCGTTAGCGAGTAGCGAGGAGAAACGGGGTCGGCGGGAGCCCCACTAGCGCGGCCCTCCTTTTAGGGAATGAAACGCGCACATGCGCCCTATTTACGCAACAGAGCCTAATATACCATCCTGCAACGCACGTTGCTTATCCGACGCATCTGCGCACTCCGTTAATGATGCATTCGCAGGCGGGTTATCCGCCAATTTTACTTCGAATGTTAACAATTCATCATTACGAAATACATGGATGGGAACAACGTCGCCAGGATGATAAGCTGATAACATATTTTTAACCGTATTACCTTGAACAGCTAAATTATCAATGGCAATAAGTCTATCATCCGCAGATATACCCGCTTCTTTTGCGCAACTTCCATCATAACAAATGACAATATGCGTTTGATCTTTTGGATTTAATCGAATACCCATTAATACTTTTGGATCGCCTGGATCATTAGAAAAAGTCAATTGCAAACCGCAGGCACGAGAAGTTTCTGCCAAAGGTAATTTACCCGTACCGTACAACCATTCATCCAATAACGGCTTAATTCCATTTCCCGTAAGCTCAATAACAATCTCCTCAACCCTTCCTTCTGGGACGCCAATGCCTGCTGCTCCATAATCTTTCCAGAGTTTACGCATAACATCATCAAGCGTATAAGAAGTGTTTTCACGCAAATACACATCGATGCACCAAGCAATCAAACAACCTTTTATATAATAGCTTGACATGAAATTGCTACTACCTGGATGAGGGTTGTAAAATTTCGTCCAACAGCAAAAACTAGAATCGGTAATGCTTTGTACTTGATAACCCGGATTAGCTGAATATTTCGTAATCTTATCCGCGGTTAATTTCAAATATTGTTTTAAGCTAATGGCATTCGCGCGCATGAGCCCTACATCTTCGTAATAATCGGTAAACCCTTCGAACACCCACAACTGTCGCGTATAAGATTCTTTGCTTAAATCATAGGGCACAAACACTTCAGGTTTAATACGTTTGATATTCCATAAATGAAAATATTCATGACTGCATAAACTTAAAAACATTGCATAATTATCAGACGCTTCTTCTACGTTTTTGTGCGGCATATTCTGACGTTTCACAATGAGAGAACAAGATGCGCGATGTTCTAAACCACCGTACCCTTCTCCGACGACAGTCGTTAAAAACACATAACGTTTGATATCTTTAGGAACTCCGCCAAACATTTTTGCATGCTGCGTACAAATTTTCTCAAGATCTTTTCCAATACGAGCGCAATCGCCTTTATGTTTACCTGCAAGTATCATTTCATGGGGAACACCTAATACTTTAAATTCAATTAAATCAAACTCGCTCATTTCAACAGGATGGTCAATCAACTCATCATAATCTTTCGCATGATACACGCCGAATCCATAACGACTTGCACCATATGTTTCCATTGCAGTTGCAACACGCCAATTTTTAAATTGTTTATCCTCCGGTGCTTGAATATCCACGCTACAAGGATTTTGCTCTTGACCGCTCACGGCTAAAAATACACAAGCTCCGTTAAAGAATCCGCGCAATGTATCTAAATAAGCCCCACGCACCGATAAATCATAAGCATAAATTTCATATTCTAATGTTACAGGTCCATCAACATGAGCAAGTTGATAAGTGCTTTTATCTATTTGTGTTAAAACTACTTCGCCCGTTTCTGTATAAGCTTTAATCCAAGTAATATATTGAGAAAAGTCACGTATCTTATAGCTACCCGGAACCCACGTAGGCATCCAAAACTGCTGACCCTCTTGCAGTGGCTTTTCAACATGGCATTTCACGCGAAAATAATGACTTTGCGGACTGCTGGGTTTTACTTCGTAGTGAATATCATGGTGTTTATGACCGAATTTGAGAAACTGCATGTTGCCATCCTTTATAAAGTGTCGCCTGTTCCTGTGGGTTCATGGCGCAAGTAAAAATCTTATCGCTTTGCCATAATTGTGCAATTTCATCGAGTGATCGATACCAGCCCAATTGTAAGCCTGCCAAAAACACGATACCTTGTGCGGTTGCTTCTACCAGTTTAGGTCGTTCCACCGAAACTTGCAAAATATCCGCTAAAAACTGCATCAACCAGTTATTATTGGACATCCCTCCATCCACACGCAAGCTTTGAAGTTGCCCGGCTCCATCTGCTTGCATAGCCAACCATATGTCTTTGCTCTGATAACAAACCGATTCTAGCGCAGCACGTACAATATGTTGCACGCCACTGTCTCGTGTTAATCCAAGTATTGCGCCCCGTGCTCGCGGATCCCAATAAGGCGCTCCTAAACCCGTAAATGCAGGCACTAAGTAAACGCCATCGGTACTGTTAATAGACGTTGCAATTTTTTCTGTATCTTTCGTATTATTGATTAAATGCACGGTGTCGCGTAACCATTGTACCGCGGCGCCCGCAATGAAAATACTTCCTTCTAAAGCATAAATTGGCTTTTTATTAAGACGATAAGCCGTGGTAGCCAATAAGCGATGTGTCGATCGAACCACTGTCTCGCCCGTATTTAATAACATAAAGCAACCTGTCCCATAGGTAGATTTCATCATTCCTTTTTCAAAACACGCTTGTCCAAAGATGGCAGCTTGTTGATCCCCAGCCGCCGCTACAATAGGCATGCTTGCGCCTAAAATAGAAGCACTCGTTAAACCAAAATTATCACTATTGTCTTTTACAACAGGTAAAAGTGATGCGGGTATATCAAAGGCTGCTAATAATTCATCATCCCAATCTTGTGTATGAATATTAAAAAGCATCGTACGCGATGCATTCGTCGCATCCGTTGCATGCATTTGGCCCTGTGTAAAACGCCAAATTAAAAATGTTTCGATAGTACCAAAAGCTAATTCACCCTGTTCAGCACGTGCGCGCGCACCTGAAACATGATCAAGCAACCATTTAATTTTGCTCGCTGAAAAATAAGGATCGATTAATAAACCGGTTTTATCTTGAATTATTTCTTCTAAACTTTGCGCCAACCATTGCTCGCAAATAGAAGTGGTCCGCCTGTCTTGCCAAACAATGGCAGGGTAAATAGGTTCCCCGGTTGTTTTATCCCAAATGATAGTCGTTTCGCGTTGATTGCTAATACCTAATCCAGCAATATTTTCTGGTTTAAGCTTGGATTTTTCTATCGCTTGTTTACTTAATCGTATGGCATCTTGCCAAATGATTTCAGGGTCATGTTCAACCCACCCGTCATTGGGATAGGCTTGAGGAAATTCCGCCTGCGCACTGCCACAAACATTCGCGTTTTGATCAAAGACCATGGCGCGCGTTGAGGTCGTTCCTTGGTCAATAATTAAGACATATTCCATGATAAAAACCCTTACGTATCTATCATCTCATTGTGCCATAATTACCCCTATCATGGGAAAGATAGATCAAAAGATATATGACTTACTGGTCATGGGTGGCGGCATCAATGGCACAGGCATTGCGCGCGACGCTGCGGGACGTGGTTTATCCGTTATTCTGTGCGAGAAAAATGATCTTGCATCAGGAACATCATCATCCAGTACTAAATTAATTCACGGTGGTTTGCGGTACTTGGAACATGGGCAATTCAAGTTGGTACACGAATCCTTGAATGAGCGAGAAATATTGCTTCGTAATGCGCCGCATTTAATTCATCCTTTACGTTTTGTTTTACCTCATCATGCACATTTGCGACCCAGTTGGATGATTCGTGCTGGTTTGTTCTTATATGATCATTTAGGAAAAAATCAAACATTGCCTTCATCGAAATTTATTCATTTGCAAACATCACATTTTGGTGAACCTCTTGAAAATCATTTTAAAAATGCCTATTCATTTTCAGATTGTTGGGTTGATGATTCTCGTTTAGTGATTGCAAACGCGATCTCTGCGCGCGAACATGGCGCGGATATTTTTAATTACACACCAATTGATACATTGCAAGTAAAAGACGGAATTTGCATGCAAATGAAACCATTCGTGCACGCGTTGTTGTAAATGCAACGGCACCATGGATCGG
>CAYUEL010000082.1:0-9319 GCA_964443025.1 uncultured Gammaproteobacteria bacterium
AATTGAGACGTTCATCAAATTTTAATAAGGATTGTATAGATTTAAATAATTAATCGACTGGTTTGTTGGGGTCATTTTTTACTTTCATTTTTTCTGAAATACCGACTTTGATATGTGACGTGTAATCCGGCAAGGGTGTTACCACCTGCTGTGCCGAAAATAACACTGTGTTTTTGCTTATTTGTTCCACTTCTTCATTCAAAGCATTTGAAAAACGCTCCAGCCAAACACTCTTTTGTGCATCTGTTAAATCTTGCTGCGCTAAAAAATAAATAAACGATTGGTTAATGTCATGAAGATTAATCATGCCCAATGTGAGCGGTTTGGGTTGTAAAAAATGATAGGTACTTAAAAAAACCAGCGCTATAAAGCAAGATTGAAGCCCTGTGTTTGCATTGATATTCGACAACATCGTTTTTGCCTTTTTAATCCATAGCTTATTTTTGCTCATGTTTTTTCTCCACCATTTCTTGAATGGCCGCATCAATGCTTAAACCTTCTTTGATACGTTTTTTCACCGCAACGAAATCGCTGGGCTTGGATGAGTAAAGCTGCGCATGGTAGGGGTCCCAAATGAGCCGCCCTGCTAAGAAAAATTCAGGCCCCTTAATCGCTATCTCGGCATATTCACCTGATTTAGCAGACAAAGAGCTTAATATCTGTGCTTGCAGGGGGGTTACTGCTAATTCTCCTTTTTTAATAATCCTTTGAATGACTCCTGATTCTTGCCGTAAAATTTCTAAAAAGCTGCAAGCATCATGAGCAGATTTAATAACGGGATTTGAAAATAAATCATCTAAGCTTTGTGTGCAAATGTTCATACTGCCATTGTATTTGCGAGCACGACGGCAGGTGTCATTGAGAAACGCACTGCCTTGAACTTTCTCAATAATATCCCACGCTTCATCAATGAGGCAGGTAATTTTTGTTTTTCTATCGCTAAAATACATCGCTTGCGTGATTTGATAAATTAAAAGCATAAGCACAACCGATTGCAAATCTTTTTTCTTATTTAGACCTTCTAATTCAAAACAAACTAAAGGGCTATCAAAATTAATGGTACAAGGGCCTTGAAAATAATTTCCATAGGAGCCTTTATCCGTGTAAGGCGATAACATTTGCCCTAAGTCTCTCGCCCTGGAATCACTGCTTGCTTTTAAATACTGTGCAATGTGCGTGATGGAGCTCTGTTGTGCGTATTGCCGCCAAGTATCCATAATGGCGTCTTCCAAAAACGAAAGCTGCAACGCATTGAGCGCTTGCGCGGGAGATGCCATTTGCGACACCATGGCTTTTAACAAGGGCATGTATTCACTTGGGTTTTGCGCCATTTCTTTGGAATCAATATTACTAAAAGGATTCAAACTTATTTTTGTCTGGGGTGTGAATTCAACGTATTGCGCACCCATATCTTCCAGCAGCAATACATCCTTTTCATAGCTGCCACCCACATCAATGATAAAGACACGTCCACCCGCACCTAAACGCGAAAGTATTTTTTCTTGGTTAAAGTTGGATTTACCACTGCCCGGTGCGCCCACGGTGATCGCATTATAATTTCCCCCTTGGCTATCGGTAAAAGCATCGTAAAAAGCGAGCTGCCCGCGACGACCTAAAATAGGAATCATGGCACTATTCATGCCTTTATTTTCCGCTTGAATGGGTAAAAATTGTGCGCTAGTGCTAGCAAGTTGCGTTTTAAACCAATTAAAACGACTGATGTCATTCACCCACGCACGGTTAATTCCCATCGGCAATAAACTTAAGAAGGCAGGCAGTTGCATGTAACGGCAGCGAGCAAATTTAAATTTCTTAGCCGTTAATAAGGCTTCACATTGAGCGGCTCCTTTTTGAATAGTATCGTGTGTACCGTAAACTCCCACCTGAAAACAAGCTTTTAAAATCTTATCTCCATCGTCCAATTGCTTAACGGCATATTTTAAATCACTGTCGAGCGCTTTAAGATTAGGGATTAAATTAGACAAGGTACTGGCCGCTTTTTGATGTGAACGCAAATTCATCGCCTGCAGTCGTGTTTTTTCCGCTTCGCTTGAACCCGCATGTATGATCATGGACAACACAAAAGGATACCCCAAACGCAAATGCGATCGCATGGGGTCTCCTATTAATTCATTCATGAACGCTGCCATCCACTGCGAAGGGTATTCCGTTAAGCGGTACAAGCGTATTGCACTTTCCCCTTCGTTGATGCTTAATTGATGCGCGGTGACGCAAAGATTGGTGTCACTGGGCGTGACTTGAGAAGCTAAAAGAACATCCGGCTGATAATGGGGTGTATGAGCAGATTGTGCTGCAAACCCATAAGGATTCATGAGTAAACGTACCCAGCGCATTAAACCTTCAGGCATTAAACACTGATAAGGCATTTTGAGTGATTTTAATAGAAACTCAATTTCTTCTTTGAGTTTGAGAATAACCGCTTCATTTGTATTTTTATCCACACTCACGCTCCAGATGAGCTTAAAATCACGCATTAAAAAATCTTCGGATTTTAAAAAGGAATGCGTGGTGTTTTCTTTTAAAAAATCACAACGCTTTTGAGCCAGTATTTTAAATACACCACCACGTTTAGATCGGTTATTAAAAAGCGCTGATAGCATTCCGCTAATATCAGGACTTACAATCAATAAGAGTTGAAACGTAGAACCCGTAGGTAATTTATCTTGCAAGAAAACCGTGAGCATATCCATGGATTCCTCGCTCAACCCCTCTAGCGGGATAGTTTCTAATAAAAAGCCTTTTGTGTCGCGATTATGAAAAAGCCCTGTTTTTTCATCAAATACTTCGTAAGGTAAAAGCTCACTCATGGAATGCTCATGAAAGTAGGCGTTGTGTTTGGCAACCGATAGTGAGTGAGTTGCCATGTCCAGGGGTATCTTTTCTTCAAACGTTTCTTTTAAAAACGTTTGCAGTTCTGATAAAGCTGATTTCCAATTATTCACCGGCTGACCCCTTCCATGTTGAGGATTGAATCACCGTGTAATAAGTATGTTCAGGATGGTAATTGTCATGCTCATCCACATGAGGGGGCACCCACACTTTCACCCATTGTTCTTCGCTACGCTGTGGTATTTCATCGAACGTGTCAGGCGCCGCAAGCTTTAATTTTTGCGCTTTTGGAGCGGATGATAATGTTTCATTGCCATACCCTTGGTTGATAGCAAAATTCACATCCATCACCGATTGACAGCCCAACCCTTGCCCCACCGCACAACTGGGTTTGCTGCTGGCACAGGCGGTTAATGCGAATGCTATAAACGTTGTACTCACTATTTTTTTCATCATTTGTTTTGCTCCTCTAAATGAGATGTGGATAGTGTTAAACCTTGAGAGCCGCTGATAACGAGTGTGATTTTTCGACCCGGGGCGACTTGAATCACCGGATAAATTTGTTCGGCGCGATCGATGTAATATTGCGCAAGTCTATCCAAGGCCGTGCTTGCTCCTTCGCCCAAACCCATTTTAAAAATTTCATCCGTGTCGTAGGTTTGCACCGTGCCCAATGCCGAAGTAGATGTGGTTCCCGTTGAATCGGCAATACCCTGCCCAATACCGCCTAATAATCCAGCAGCAAAGCTTTTTGCCAAAAGTGGGTTGGTATCATCCCGCAATGTGCCAAGCACGCCCACACGGCCATCATCCCCTGTGATATATCCTTCAATTATCGATTCAAAAATATTGCCTGCTTTATCCGTGCAGGTGATGGTTTCCAATCGCATCATCACACGTGTTGTTGATAATTCCCCGTAAGCGCCTGCAATCACATGGCAGGTTTTCATTTTCCCTTTGAATTGTCTGGGTAAAATCGCATCGCTGGTGAGTCGCATGAGAACCGGCAGCGGGTTGCTGGATGCGGTGGTAGCGGTCGATGCATCCAACCCGTTTAATAAAATCGCTTGTGCAAAACTGCCAATGGGAATGTAATCATTGGGTGTTTTAGATTGAACATGGGGTTGAGATAACACAAAAGATTGATGAATAATGCGCGGCTCTGTCAGCCAAGAAGAGGAGCCTTGCCCAGGGTGCTCAAAATCTGGCGCCCCGTATTGAGGATGGGGTGATTGCGTTTGTTGTAATTGCTGCTCTTCCCACGCTTCTTTTAATAAATTAATTTGTGCTTGCAGTGCATCCACGTTTGTTTGAGTTGATTCATGGGTTTGCTTAGATTTTAATTGAGCAAAATCAGTTTGCAGATTTTCTAAAACACGAGTATTTTCATTTAATTGTTGCTCGGAGCGGTAAAACCATAAATCCTCAATCGGAACGGTATCACTAGCTAGTGTGATAGTAGGTTTTTCATTGAGTTGAACAGGCTTATTATCTTTTTTAGGGTTTAATAATACCCACCCTACTACGATACACACAAGGGAACTTAATAAAATGGTACGGTTTCGTTTTTGAGCACTCAACCCATTCCAATGGGTTTTTAACGGTTGCTTTAATTTAATCATGGTGTTTTACCCGGTAGACATAAGTATATTCAGCACGTTCTAATTGACGAGACAACAAGACCAATGCAACCGTATGGTCATCCGCTATGTCCGATTCATGGATGATTTTTGTTTTACGTGAATCATTCGTAATAATAAGAACCTCACCCACATAATCTTGGCCCCAGTAATGAGCAACAGGAGTCATGGCGAGTTGGTTATAAATAGTGGGTAACGTGTCCTGATTGACATCTTGCTTGGTAATTTCATCGTTGCCTATTCCGTGGTGCATCGCAAAAAGCAATTGATGGATTTCATCATTATCATTTCGCGTGGATATATCTTTCACGCCAGCTTTGGAATTATCCAACACGATGGTTTGTGCACTCTCTTGGCTGGGTAACAGTTCAAGCGCGTAGGTAAATCCTTGCTCAGAGCTAATATACAAGTTCAACTCTTTATCAAGATGAGTGAGATTAGGTTTAATATAAAGCTCGCCGGATGATTCATCGTGCTGCATTTGAAATTGCCCATCCAGGGCTTGGATACGGGCAATGCGATCGGATGCCAGCACAATGCGATTCAGATGCTCTGGCGAAATACTGGCGGTAATAGCATCGCTGTCTTTAACCTTTAAGTGTTGTGTAGCATACAACGGCACTGCCAGAAAAATACCGAGCCATCCTATCCATAGTCTTTTCACGATACAATCTCCTCAATGTGTTTAATCCAAAGACGCCCATGTTGGTATAAAAATTGGAGTCGAAAGGCTTTTTGCCCGCGAACCTGTTCATGCCCTAAAAGCAATGTGAAATCACCGCTAATATCCAGCGTGAGTGTTTCTTCATCCAGCGTGAATTGGGTGGGATAAAACGCGCTCACTAAGTTCTTTTTCTTCACGGTATCTGCATAGGCAATGAGTTCCGATTTGATTGTGGGTAAATACTGAGGCGGTACATGAAACAATAACGTCTCAATTTGTGCATCCACCGATTGTGGTGTGGTGCTGTAAATCAAACGCGTATAATAATCTCCCATTTGACGTAAGTAACTGGGGGAGGCTTTTTTAGCAAAAAGAGTGAAAGGCTCGGTTACCACATCCGGCAATACAACAATGCGCTCCCGATGGCTTGCTAAGAGTAGAACGGCTATTAATAGAACAAGCAATAAAAAACCGGTTAAACCAAACGCCACCAACAGACGGTTACGCATTATCAACAATTGTTCTATTTTGGAATCAAATTGACGTTTAATCATCCTAAATACTCCCGAATGTAAGAAGGGGGCAATGTTTTAAATGTACGAGTGGATGGTAAGTACCAATACAAAGCACTCAATATGCAAGAACCTTCAAGTAAAGTTTTGAGTTTGCGCGCCATCACGCACACTAATACTGAACCTAATAATCCTAAAAAAATCTGCTTGAATACCAAGCCGAAAATAAAAGGACCTGTGACCACTAAAAGCTGTGGATAAGTCCACGCTAAAAATTTAGGCGGTTCGTCTAAATACTTAGGAACGTAAATCGGTTTCAAATCAGCGCTCCTGAAAGGGATAATAAAAAGTCAGGACCATAGGCCATCACGAGTGCCAATAACACCGCACCACCCAAGGCCATGAAATTAAAGTTTTTAATCGATTGATAGGCGGCTGCAATGAACGCGCAAATAATGACGGTTTGCGCTATCCAGCTATCGAGCATTTCCTTTAACTCATCCACCAAACCGGATAAGCCACCGCCACCGGTACTAGCCAGCGCATCGGGTGCAATCAAAATAAAACCCAAGGTGATGAGAGCCATGCTCAAATTATTTAATAGTTTTGTCTTCATCGATAATATATCTCCATTTTTGGCAATACCTTAAGAGGCGATCTAAATTTTTAAACGTGATGCCGGCAGATTCGCCTTGAATTAATCGCCGCAGCACATCTTTACAAACAAAGCATTCCCGAGCTAACTGATGGTGCGATAGCTGGCGTTTTTCTTGAATGGTTTTAATGTCCATTATTAATGACTCCATGAGTTTCATGAATACGTCTCGTTGTCATACAAAAGATAACCAATCCAAACGCGATCTCTATTCAATGTTTGATGCCAGCTCATCAGAACCAATCGGGTAGATTCCCATTCCTTGGCATAGTGTTCAACCAAGTTCATTAAACTTTGGGTTGAAACAGCGTTGGCCTTTCGAGTTACAATGGCTTTAACATCGGATGCGTTCACATTTGTTTTTTGAGCCAATCCCTCAAACGTTAAATCGGACTGTCGCATATCATGAATCATTGCCTTGCGCAGCGTTTTAAGCGCAGATGAAATTAAATTACTTTCCGTCATGCTCCAATGCTCCAAAATAAATTATGAGTTTCGTTTTGCTTTTAAGGTTGCTTGATGTGTATTCCCGAGCACCTTTACTTTGTTGTAAAAATCTTGAACTTCATGGATGTCCTGCCCCATCGCTTTTTCTAAGTCGCTTTGCGGATCGATATCTTTTAGATGCTCTCGCTCTTTGAGATTTTGGTAAGCTTCATTAAACGCTTGTGAAAATTCATTGAAACGCAATTGCTCAAGAGAGGCTTGTGTTTTAGAAAACAAAAACGAAACCGTTTCTTTAGCATATCCTTTGGCTTTGATAACCCGTATCAAGGCTTGAAGTAATTCCACCGCGGATTGCTTATCTTCATCAAATCCGATGAATTTGCTAAAGAGTCGTTTTTTTTCTTTAAACTGGAGTAATAGCATATTGAGTTTAATAAGGATGGCTGGCTCATGGTCTAGTTTAAAGTCATTGAGATTTCCTTCCTGCTTTTCTTTGTCGCACACACTTTTCCAGGCATTTACACAAGCACTTTGCCAATTTAAACCCATGGAACGCATTAGTTGCGTGAAGGGGTTGTTATCATGTGCTTCTTTGACACAGAGATACTGTTGATGCAAACGTTTGAGAACAGCGCACTCCGCTTGCTCTTGGGTGTAGTTGGCATCATTTAAAAGTTTAGCCCGCTCGATGAGAACCGCTTGAATGACCTCATGCACTTCTTTTTGCTCACTTCGATTGGCACACCAAAAGCGCGCAAAGTAGCTATCCATTTCAAATTGAACACGAGTGATGAGAGATTCAAAAGGAAGTGTGTTAAAAGACGGCAATAGATTCAAACGCACTGCCTCAAGCCTTACAAAATTCAATGCCATCGCCGCGCGCGAGGGTTTTTGCCATGCTTGAATGTTATGAGCCAAGCTCGTTTGCGCATGATGCGATTGGATAATCAGCATGCTTTGAGAAAGGTGATGCAGCGCCTCAATATCACTTTGTGATTTTTTAAGCTTTTCTTTAAGCGCTTCAAACTCGGTTTCGCGATGGAGGTTTCGACCGAAATTCAGTCGATAGGCATTATTCCAAGCTTCTTCTAATAGATTGATCAGCGCATCGCGATGAATTTCACTGAACTTAAAGAGCATCTCACCGCTACCGGATAATTGGTTCAAGGCACCTTTTAAGTTCTTGCGGATTTGATCATACCCTTCTCGATTGCCATAAAACGAAAAAGAGGTCATACGTTTTTTATCCAATTCATGGGAAAAGTTTATCCAAAAATGTCGATAGCGTTCTTCCCATGTTTCAATCGTGGTATGTGAAAAAGTTTGAATCGACGTAGTAAGCAAAATGTTTTGAAGCGCTTGTTGTTGCTCTAAAACCCAAACTTTAGCGCTGCCGTCAGGCAATTGATTAAACAAAAGCAAAAACGCTGTTTCATGCGCTTTTGAAATATCCATTAACACAGTTTCTATATCATCCATGCGCTTTTGCATCGAGCGTGCCAAATGGCGCTGGGCTTCCCATAATTTCTTGCGACAATTGACCCACACTTCACAATAAGCAGGCGATAACCAGCCGGATTGCATCAGTGTTTCGTAAAAGCCAGTGAGAACAGGTTGTATGCGGCTTTGAGTGGTTTTACTGCCTGTGTGCATGCGCTCAATGGCTAAATAAATATCCTCTTGCGCCTCACCACAAATCATTAATCGATGCGCACTTTCGCGTAAGCGTTGTTTCAGCTCGAACTGTTCCTGCCATGTATAATTTGTGTAGTTCCATGCCGCGTGAGTGAACGATTGCACCCATTCAAAGAAAGCATAAAAATGTTCATGCGCATCCAGAGTGCTTGAGGGATTGTCTCGCAAGTAAATGGTTTGAACCGTGAGGGCATTCATTACATCATTCACCCACAAAGCATCGCCGCTCATTGACTCTAAATCATCGTAGACTTTTTTGATGTGAAGGCGAATAAGAGGCACGGTATTGTCAAGGGTACGAGGCAAAATACCCAGATGACGCAAGGAAGAGAGTCCCAATGCCAGGTTATCGGATAAACGCGCCGAGGATTTTGTTGTATTGTTTTTATCGTTTTCTTTTTCCAGGGCACAAATTTCTTCTAACAGTTCTGATAATGTATCTTCCAGTTCTGCAAAAGGATTCATCTCAAGTGGTGTAAAAACATTCGGGATGCGGGTCAAGGCTTCCCCTTGTTTGGATAAAGCGACGCTAATAGGATTTAAGCGGCGATCGTTCACTTGCAAAGCTCCAATGGCCTTTAAATGACGGTGCATGAGTTGTTGTAGTAAAGATAATGTTTGAGGTGAAAGCATTTGCTTATCAAACATGCGCCAGGCCTGTTCCAGCACCTGTTGCACTTCTTGTTGAACTTGCTCCCATGCCTTTTTGAGCATGTCATGATGAGCATTGAGTTCAGTATTGAGTTTTGTCAATTGTGAAAAAGGAATGGGGATGTTGCGAAGCGCTGATTTAGACACCTCTTCCTTTTTTAATTGAAAACTTTCAGCGCAATTCCAATAACTGCTTTTTATTGAT
>CAYUEL010000083.1:0-9237 GCA_964443025.1 uncultured Gammaproteobacteria bacterium
GTGCAGGCGTACTTGATAGGGCGGAATCTTTATTTTTAGAGCTGGTTTCACTCAATAATTACAGTGTAGAAAGTTTGCGTCATCTCATTGATATTTATGAGCGTGAACGTGATTGGAATAAAGCCATTGAAGCCGCACAAAAATACCAGTTAATTGTTCGCCAACCGATGAATTCAACGATCGCACATTATCATTGTGAGCTTGCAGAACAAGCACTCAAAAATAATCAAGTGGATCGTGCGCAACATTACATTAAACGTGCATTGGCAATTGATTCACGTAATGTGCGTGCGCAAATACTTCAAGGGCAACATTTGATTGCACAAGGAGAATACAAAGCGGCCATCCGTTGTTTCTTGCGTGTAAAAAATCGTATGCCTGAATTTACTGCAGAAATTGTTGCATTGTTGGGGCATTGTTATGAAGCAACGCAAGAATTATCGCAGTTTCAAGTATTTTTACGGCAATGTTTTCAAGAGGGATTGGGAATACAAGTATTAACAGCATTACCTGAACGCTTTTATTCAGCATTGGAAGATACGATTACCTATCCGGATATTATGCAGCGTCTCAAAAAACGTCCTTCCATGCGGGGTTTATACACAATTTTATCGATTCGTGCGCAACGTGTTCAGGGTGCGTTGCATGATGACATCGCATTTTTATTGCAAGTGTTAAAACCCTTGTTGAACAAAGAAACACCTTATACGTGTGATCATTGTGGTTATTCTGTTAGCACGTTGTATTGGCATTGTCCCAGCTGCCGCCATTGGGGTACCATGAAACCCTACAGTGGCCTGAAAATCGCAGAGGTTGCTTAAAGCTGTTAGGGAGAAAATAGACATCACGGTTAGATGGTCTATAGTTAATCAAAACTCTGCGGACAGGGTAGCTTATGTTTTCACGCCAATTATTTGTCATTACGATAGGATTGCTTTGCATCAATTTGGTTGCGAGGGCGTCAGTGATGGAAGTTAAATTATCGCATACGGAAATCGTACCCGGAGAAACGTTTTGGGTGCATGTAAAAACGGACCCAGAATCCGATCCCAAGGGTTTCAAAGTACAATTTGATGATCAAATTATCAATATGGTTCCTCATCCCAAATACGGGAAACATCATTATTTAGCGTTGGTAGGGGTTCCAATAGAACATGAATTAGGCAAAGTGGATTTGCGTATTAGTGCGGATGCACAATCAGATATGTTAAATACGCAACCTATTAATATTGTTGAGGGTAATTATACCAGTGAAGAAATTAAAGTTTCCAAACAATACACGGAATTGCCTCGCAAAATAAAACAACGGGTCGAAGAAGAATGGTTGTTGGTGAATGCTTTTTATAAGAGCATTGAGGAAAACGATCATACTATCCCACGTTTAAAAATCCCGCTTGAAAGCAGCATGACGTCACCTTTTGGCACGCATCGCGTGTTTAATGGCACCGTGCAAAGTTATCATAGTGGGATTGATTTACGTGCGCCACAGGGAACACCTGTGCCTGCGGCTCAATCAGGCAGGGTTTTGTTTACAAGCGATTTATATTATGCAGGCAAACATGTAGTGATTGATCATGGAGGCGGCATATTAACCACCTATTCACATCTCAGCGATATTCAAGTGAAGCCCGGTGAGACTATCGAGGTAGGAGAAATTATTGGGTATTCGGGTGCCACAGGGCGTGTTTCAGGCCCTCATTTGCATTGGGTAACAAAGGTACACAAAGTAACTGTTAACCCCATCCAGCTTAAATCACTTTTGGATGAGCTGAACTCCTAGGTGGTTCAAGGATTGCAAGTAGGTCGGCCTTTTGATGAGCTATGCTAATAATATAGCAATATAAACATTCAAAAGGAGGAAACCCATGGCTAATATATGGGTGCTTGTTGCAGACAATAGCGCTGCGAAACTTCTAGAAACGGACTATCCCCGCTCTCCCTTACACGAAATCAAAGACTTTACTCACTCTGCAAGTCGCTTGCGTAATAACGAGTTGGTAAGCGATTCGCCTGGACGTACCTTTGATCGTAAGGGTTATGCGAGTCATGGGGTAGGATCATCAAACGAGCCTAAAAAAGTGGAAGCAGAGGTATTTGCACGAGAGTTAGTGCATTATCTCGATAGCCATCGCAATAATGGGCATCACTTTAAAAAGTTAGTACTGGTGGCGCCGCCGAAGTTTTTGGGACTATTGCGTAGCTCCATGTCTGAACATTTACGCAACCTAGTTGTTGCGCAGGTGAGTAAAAACATGGTGAAAGAATCTTCTCAAAAAATTCAAGGTGAATTACCTTATAGTTTTTGAAGGATAGGGCGCTTACTTAGATTGTTTTGTGTTTTGGAGTAGCTGTGCTTGGGTTTGCGTTAGCAGTTGCACCTATTATCCCTTTCTTGACGTCAGCTGTTTTATCAGGCTTTGTGCATCTATCGGGTGCAAACTGTGAATCTTTTTGATAGTTTTCCATAGACTGCACTCGATAGCCACTCGGATCAGCAAACGTAGGATTAGAAAAAATTTCTTGTTCAAAAAACGCCTTATTTTCTTCTGGGGCAGTACCATTTTTTGCACTGTCATGTAGATCACGGTGAAATTGAACCAATTCACCGAATGACTTAACATTGTTTAAGTCACCTCGTTTTCCTTGAGCTTCATAATAAGCAATTAATTTACCAAAAGCAGGGTCGGCTTTACCATTTGGATCAGCTAAGGCAGCTTGAAACATATCAAACAAGTGTTTTTCAATACTTGCTTTATCTTCTCCATCAGGAAGCGTGCCTAAACTACAAGTAATACCTTCTGTTTTACAAAATAAATACGTTAAAGCAACGAGAGTTTTGTCTTTCCCTGAGATAGGAATTTCATGTCCAATACCACTAAAATCAGTCACACCGTTCAAACGGACATAAGCCAATACGCTCATTTGTGCAATTCTGTATTTATCTTCAGGTGCTACAGGTGACGCTTTAAATGTAACACTTACACCGGTACAATGCCCGTCGTCATCTATGCTTGCTTTTAATTCAACTTTATCTAAAGCGGCTTTGGTTTTTGGTGCGCACACCGTGCCATCAGGGTTGTAAAGTTTATCCTTAAACAATTCCTCTTTTTTAATTCTAACCGTGCCACCATCTGTTCCTATACTGGTAGCTGCCGATGCAGCTGTCGCACTGATTGATGTAGGTTTAGCGGGAGGTGCGCTACCGGTTGCAGCTGTCTTCGTTGCTGGAGTAGCAGCGGGGGACGACTTACTACCTGCTGACACGTTCTTCTTGATATCATTAAATTCATCACGTGCCTTATTGGTGAGTTTGTTCTTGTTCGCCTCCACAAAATTTATTACTGTTTGCAACTCCTCAGGTGTTACCGCCCCTCCTTTAGCATTCACCTTTGCCCTTAACTCCTTCACTTCCCGAAGGTGCACAGTGTAAAAAGTTCTACTTCCACCCTGTTTTTCTATCTCATTCACCATCGCATTTAACGCGTTCCACTGCGTTGTTGTAGCAGCCGTGGGTTTAGCGGGAGGTGCGCTACCTGTTGCCTTCACTACTGGGGTAGGGGAAGGCGAACTCGCTGCCTTAGCTTTAATGTCCTTGTTGATTTTATCAAATTCTCTTTTAGCATCATCGGAGAGATCGTCACGATACTTATCCACAAACTCCGCTACTTGTTGCAAATCCGCAAGTGATAGCGGCCCCCTAGTTTTATTGTGTGTTACATTGTGCTCTAAAACGCCCATCTTCCTAGAATCCTTACCATAATCTCCCGACATATTTTTTGAATTAGCAATTTTTATATCATGTGTCATCTCGATTAACGTATCCCACTGCTCTTTTAAAGCAGCAGCAGCAGGATCCATGCTGGTATTTGTCGGAAGTTGAAATTTTACGTTGGGTGTTCTTGTTTTGACGGGCTTCGCTGTCGGTGACGGCTTGTTAAGCTCCGCTAGTCTTTCTTTTGGGCTTTTCGCTTTGGTCGCTTCTGCTAGGGTGTCCGGTTTAAGTTTCTCTCCTTGCACAATTCCCTTGGTTCCTTTGGCTTGGTACTCTACCCTTTGTACCACTCTAGCTGCAAAATTTTTCCCCTCTCCTCCTATTTTTTGATACAGCTCCTTCGCTTCTACAACCTCTTGCTCATATTTTTTTTCGTCTTTTTGTGGCATAACTTCATCAGCAATTTCATGTACGAGCTGGTCTCGCATTTGTGCAGCGAGAGCAGCGATATGTGCCCTTTCCTGATCATCAACATCATCATCATCGCCATCCTGACCAAAGTTACGCGTTATAGATTCAAATTGATGATCCTTATTATCAATTGGCTTGCGATACTTAAATTCTGCTCCCTCCACTAACTGGCGTATTTCGAGATTCATCTCCTGCCAAAAGATTAGCGCTTTAGTCAACTTTGCTTTTTCACCCGAAGTCAACGTGTTATCTTTTAAAAGCACCTGTAGGTGGTCTCTACGTTCTTGGACCATTTTTTGTAAATTTTTCAAGGCCTCAGCGGGAGTAATAGGCTCTTTATCTGGCATCTCAAACCTCACCTATTCTATTTGGCAGAATATTAGTTTATTGAATTACTTATTTTCATTATACCAGATTTATATCCCCAATGAAACACTTTTTTTGACCTATTTCCTGTTGTTTTTCAAGGGGTTGGCTACGCCTAGGCTTCGTTATTTAATAGGCTGCCAAAATCAATTAGATGGGAAAAGAACCTGGTTTCTTGCAATTCTTCCGTTACCCCATTCACATGAATTAACACAGGGCGGCAAGAAAAACGACGTGAAGCTTTGATGCGGTTAATTTTTTCCTGGATTTCTGGAATAATAGCGGCAGTAATTTGGCTTCTTGAAAACTTGATTTCACATAGATACAAGGTATCAAATCGTGTTTGAATAAGATAATCAATTTGGCAAGCGTCGAAGCGAGCTGTTTTGTTTTGAAAATAAGGATTGTCATAGATTATATCATTTGCATTAATATTCAATAATTGCATTATTTTACTTCTGTTGTTCAATATCAAATTTTCAAATTGCAAACCCATAATACCGTCCCATCCTGGTAATGCATTCAATGACATATTTTCAAAAGCACCTCTTTCTATTTTTTCTTTATTAGGGTGAATGTATTTTAGATAAAATCTTAAATAATTATCGCTAATGCGATATTGACTTAACTTAGAAGTTTTTCCGTTTTCCAAATTCCAAGTATAATCTCTGCGGATAAACCCTGATTCCACCAATTCATTTAAGCAATCACTTAAAAATCCGCTTTTCTCTACGTCTAATTTTTTACAAATATCCTCGTATTTATAATGATTGTCAGCAATGCTTTGAACAATACGTTTATAATCTTCACTTCTTTTAAAAAAAATATCCGTAAAGATTTGATCAAATTCATTAAATAATAATCCCGATCGATCAAAGCATAAGCTTTTAATATTTTCTTCAGCAGGTAAAAGAGTCTGGATTTCTTCGAGATATTTCGGAATACCGCCTATCACAGACAATAATTTGAGCTTTTCATATGCGGCAATTCCTTTTTGATTTTCCCAAAATTGGTTGCTTTCTTGAAGAGATAATTCTTCAAGTGTTAGCTTGAGAGAAATTCTACCTAAGAAACCAGTATTACTTAAGATATTCTTTTCAATCCATGCGGAAACAGAACCACACAATATCAATATTAATTCGGGATTTTTTTTAAACTCCAAGTCCCATACGTTTTTTAGTTTGCCGAGAAAATTGCGATCTTTTGAACCCATCCAAGTAATTTCATCAAATAATATAATAACGGGCCCTTGACGTGTGTAATAAGCTAGGCGGAAAAACAAATCATTCCAATCCGTGTCTTTAAATGCAGGTTGACCTAATGCTTGTCCTAATTGCCATCCAAACTCATCTAATTGATCTTGTTTTGTTGTTTTCTTTGTAGGCGCTACTCCAGAAAATACATATAATTTGTGGTTTTTTCCAAACTCTTCTATAAGACGGCTTTTCCCTATTCGACGTCTTCCCTTCACAACCACTAGGCTGGCTGTATTTTTTTCCAATAAGAGGTTCAGCTTCTTAAGCTCTTTTTGACGCCCGATAAAGGGGTTTTTATTCTTGGTCATAAATCTTACACCAAATCGACATTTGTTGATTTAGTGTAACAAAAATATTTTAAAAAGTATACACCAAATCGACATTTGCTGATTTGGTGTAAGAAATAATTATTTCCTCTTGTTTTTCAAGGGGTTGGGTCTTAACGAGCTGAGTAGGGTCAACGATCTTTCAATGGCACGAAGTTACGCTCTTTGGGCCCTGTATACAATTGTCGTGGGCGGCCAATGCGTCGTTCGGGATCGCTCATCATTTCACTCCAATGGGAAATCCATCCTACACAACGTGATAATGCAAATATCACGGTGAACATATTCGTAGGAATGCCAATGGCGCGTAAGATAATACCTGAATAAAAGTCGACATTGGGATACAGTTTTTTCTCGATAAAATAACTGTCTTCTAGTGCGATGCGTTCCAATTCTACTGCTGTTTCAAACAAGGGATCATCCACATTGCCTAATGCTTTTAATACATCATGACAAGTTTCGCGCATCACTTTTGCACGAGGGTCATAGTTTTTATAAACACGGTGCCCGAATCCCATTAAGCGGAAGCGATCATCTTTGCTTTTGGCACGTTCAATGTATTTCGGAATATTGCTGACATCACCAATTTCTAGCAACATATTGACGACTGCTTCATTAGCGCCGCCATGCGCGGGTCCCCATAATGCGGCAATCCCCGCGGCAATACAAGCAAATGGATTTGCGCCAGAAGAACCTGCCAAACGTACCGTGGATGTGGATGCATTTTGTTCATGGTCCGCATGCAACATAAAGATACGATCTAACGCACGTTCAATCACAGGATTCACATCGATGGGATCATCGCAGGGGGTGTCGAACATCATGTGCATAAAATTCGCGGCGTAACTTAAACGATTGAGTGGGAACATAAACGGCATGCCAATCGAATATTTGTAACACATCGCGGCTAATGTTGGCATTTTGGCTACTAAACGAAATGCGGCAATTTCGCGGTGCGCAGGATTTTTAATATCAAGTGAATCATGATAGAACGCCGATAATGCACCGACCGCAGCCACCATGATGGCCATGGGATGTGCATCGCGACGAAATCCTCTAAAAAACGTATTGATTTGATCATGTACCATCGTATGGTTTTTAACGGTGGCGATAAATTTATTTTTTTCATCTTTATTGGGAAGTTCGCCGTGCATTAACAAATAACAGACTTCCATGTAATCTGAATGCTCCGCGAGTTGATCAATGGGATAACCACGGTAAAGCAATATACCCTTGTCGCCATCGATAAAGGTAATTTTGGATTCACAGGCAGCGGTGGATAAAAAGCCAGGGTCATAGCTAAAATGGTCTGATTTGGCTAGGTTTCTGATATCAACGACATCGGGCCCGAGGGTGCCGTGATAAATAGGTAGATCGAGCACTTCGTTGCCTATTTTTAATTCTGCTTTATCGTCCGCCATGTCGCCCCCCATTTTTTGATATGGCAAGTATAACCCGGATTGAGCATAAAAGCCTATTGGCCGTACTTGATTGGAGTTATAAATAAGAAAGTTACAAATGAATTTCCAGTGCTTTCCTAAACTCAAGATTGCTTAATGATAAACGTATTATCTTGACCTCGGAACCGCGCACTTTCGTGCGCGGCCGTGGGGTATTGAACTTCACCTATTTCTGGAACGAGGTTGTGTTATCATTTCCTACAGCCGCTTGCTTCGCGCGCGGTTCTGAGGGCAGGTTTAGCGCATTACCGCGCGATCGCGCGGATGTAGAAAATCATCATTCATCACATCAATAAATAAATCCAAAATAGTACAGAGGTATTTCATCTTTGGAGCAAGTGTAAACATTTGTAGTCCACTCTCAATAATGGCCTTATTATTTGTAGTGCACTACAAATAGAAATATTTACAATTCCAATAAAATCAATAAGTTAATAAATATATCTCTTTATATTTTTGTATCACACTACAAAAATTATCGTGTTTTTTTGTAGTGTACTACAAATTTATTGATTTTGGGTCTCTTATTGAGCGAATACCCATTTAAGCTTATAATGTGCGCGACAAGGGATTGTTGTCACTTTATTCAGCCTATTAACTTATGGATACTAGCGTGAAAACTAAACGACCGGTATATTTAAATCTATTTCAATTTAAATTTCCTATCACAGCGATAGCATCAATTTTACACCGTGTTTCAGGTGTTATTTTATTTTTGGTATTACCGTTATTTTTATGGGCATTGCAACAAAGTTTAAACAGTGCTGAAACATTTGCGCAATTGCATACATGGATAACAAAACCTTGGTTAAAATTCATTGCATGGGGAATACTTGTTGCATTGTTTTACCATCTCATTGCAGGTGTTCGCCACTTATTGATGGACATGCACATCGGTGATAGCAAATCTTGGGGTCGGCATCTTTCATGGTTAGTAATCATCATTAGTATAGGATTTGCTGCGTTTTTAGGAGTTTGCTTATGGTAAAACAAACAACCAGTTTAGGCGGCAGCGGTTTAAGTGATTGGCTTTGGCAACGTGTGACAGCAGTTATTGTTGCAGCGTATGTGATTTATTTAGTGGTGATGTTGTTCAGTCATGAGCATGTAACGTATCACGTTTGGCAAAGTTGGTTTCAGCATGTGGGCATGCGCATTTTCACATTACTTACGATTATTAGTATTGTATTGCATGCATGGGTGGGTATTTGGACTGTTGCGACGGATTACATCAAACCTTATACCTTACGTTTATGCTTTTTAATGCTGGTTTTTATTGGGTTTTTTGCCTGGATTATTTGGGGCATACAAATTTTATGGAGTGTGTAACAGATGGCATTAGCAACAGAAACATATGATGTTGTAGTCGTCGGCGGTGGTGGCGCAGGTATGCGAGCTGCTTATGAGTTAGCAAAAAATGGTCGTACAGTTGCGGTGCTTTCTAAAGTATTTCCAACACGCTCACATACAGTTTCTGCGCAAGGCGGTATTAATGCAGCGTTGGGTAATGAACACAAAGATGATTGGCGTTGGCATACGTATGATACGGTAAAAGGTGCGGATTACATCGGTGATCAAGATAGTATTGAATACATGTGTGAACAAGCTATTCCTTCCATTTATGAACTTGAACATATGGGTATGCC
>CAYUEL010000084.1:0-9101 GCA_964443025.1 uncultured Gammaproteobacteria bacterium
TCCATCATCATAGCGGCTCATGGGACAATGGTTGATGTGACTCATTGCTATGATGATAATTTCGGAACACCCGGTGAGCGACTTCTCACGGCTGAACAATTGGCGACGTTTTCAAGCCGTATTTTTCAGGTGTTAGGCTTGTCGCATCAGCAAATCGCTAATATAACATTGCTTGTTTGTTATGCGGCCAGAACTGCTGATTATAGACGCGATCATATCGCCGAAAAAAATAGCGTGGATTTTACACAAACCTTCGCTTACCGTTTCTCCAATCAACTGGGTATAGATCTGCACAACAGTACCCCTATAGCGGTGAAGGCTTATACGGGTTATGTTTCATTTCAAGATGCGAAAATGGGTAACGGTATGTCAAACCCACAAGCGGGTTATATTTTCTGTGAAACGGAAGAAAGCATTGCCCTGCAAGATAGATTAAGCGAAGTAGAGGCGCAGATGGCTAATCAGGAAAAATCGCTCAAGTGTTTAGATAAATACTGCATTTATAACGCCTGTATACCTTGCAACGAAAGCTTAGAGCGTTCTCATAAACAATTAGAGATTGAGAAAAATAATATCTTAAATATGGAGCCCATTAGAAACCATGGCTGTGTAGTTTACACCGCGACTGGGGACGGCGTACAATGTAATACGGATGGGTTAAGAGCGGTTACGCCACCGCAAGTTACCTTTCAGCACTTTCATACACCAAGTTAGGGGGTATTTATGTTAAATTTTTTATACAGTCATAAATCAGATCAGCCGTTAACTGTGAATGAGTTTTTGCAATCACTTCGGTCGACTCGATCTCCAGCTCTTCTTAGCGGTAAACTTAAGGAGCATCCCGAGTATGTTAATGACGTATTAAATGACGAAATTATTTTTAAAAAAATGGGTGGGCCGGACCGTATCACAATGTTTGCCTCCAGTGGCGGTTTAGAAGTTTGTAGGGCAATTATTGCCTCTAATGCCTATAAAACTTTTGATTCAACAATTCAAGCGCAATTAAAAACCATAGAATTCAATTTAGAAGCCAGCAGATATCGTTCTGCAGGTATGAAAAATAAAACTTCCTAGTCAGCGATAAGTTTTGCCTGAACTGGTTGTTACATAGGAAAATATTGTGTTAAATTTTCTCTTTGGCCCAAAAAATGACGCCCCAGAAACGAAAGAAGATATTTTAAATAAATTGCGTATACAAAAAGTTCCAATGTTAGCGCAGACTATTTTACGCAAGCACCCTGAGCTTATTAACGAAGCACTGAATGATGCTAGTATTTTAAGCGCGGTGGGCGGGCCGCAAGGCGTGAGAACGATGGCTATGCTGAATTTAGAGGCTTGTGACGCCATCATCGCATCGGAAGCCTATCAACATTTTGACGAAACGATTCGACATCAGATACAAAATTCAAGGAAAGCCCTAGCCAATCAAAAATTTTATCAAAATGCGTGCAACGCACGCAACAAGCGACAGCGGCAATAGCCCCCTTGACCTTCGAGACCTCGTCATCCCCCATAGAAAAAACCGAAATAACGCCGACCCCAACCCCCATCACCTTCCCCAAAAACGCAAATCTTTTACTGCTAATTACAAAAATTAGAATGCCTGCAGAAAACAAAAAAGCAGGAATGCGCTCACCGCGCCTGAGGATAATTTTGAACACACCCCATGCAACTGCGTTGCAGCCTAATTAAAGCTGGATAATTATTTTGTATCAATGGGTTATGCGAAATAGGGCCTGTATTCGCAATGAATACAAAAAATGGGTTTTTACACGAATTTTGTAGTCGAAACGAATACATTTATTATTATTTATCTTAATAATCAAAAGGTTGTGTAACCCAAAAATATATCAAATACGGAAGTAGATTATGGCATACCATGAATAATTCTAATTTTACAATGACCAGAATTGATCATACGATTGGAAGTCCATGCCCGATGGATCGGGTATTTTCATTCGTAAGGAGACAACGTCATGCGTATTCCTGTTATTACTTTTACCCATAAAAAAGCCCCTTCAAAATACCACATTCCAGCAGAGTGGGTCGCTGCTGATAATGATCGTTGGACGCATTTTACTCATCAAAAACCCAAAGTCACACAAAAAGCCGCGGTGTAAGATAAAGTTCGAACTGTTTTGTGTGTAAAACTCACCCTAACCCACAGAATAATCTAAAAAACGCCTTAAACAAGGATGCCCATTGAAGCCAAAAGTATCCAAACAACAAGGCGAGGCTCCCGTAACCCAGTACCTTTAAAAAAAACGACACCGATTCAAGCTGTTGTTTGACTTGGTTTTGTAGGTCGATATCGGTTCGGATGTCTTGCGCTACCAACACTCTCCAGCTTTCAAGCGACTCTTGTAATTGCTTACGTTCTTTTTGCCACTCCTTGTGCAATCGTTCAAGCTTCTCAAGGCGCGTGTTGGCTTGCTCCTCAATGGCGAATATTTCATCGACACGCTCTTGCAAACGTTGTTCCGCATCACTCGGTTTTTTTGACATGATAGGCCCTCCTATTATTTTTTACCTTACCGCTCTAGTTCAAAGCCTCTATCGAGACTTCGTTCTAATTTTTGCTTAATACCTTGTTCAACTTCCAGGGATTTTGTTTTAATTTCTTGCGTGCTGGATAGGGTAGGTTGGTGCACCTTCTCGATCGCAGGTTCAGGTTTAATTATTTCAGCTCGATAGGGGTGGCGGTGATCGTAATTGGGGTCAACGCTTTTTTGCAGTTGAATGCAGACTTTATCTCCCCCTTTGCAATGCTCCACCACGTGAGGTCGCACTAAAACCCCTTCATGGTCATTTTTTTGCAACAGGGCAAACGCTTCGCCACTTAATTTGACGCGGGCTACACAATGGCCCACGTCATTCACATGAACGTCCCGCGTGATAGAGAGTCCCGTTTCTTTGGATAAACGCTCAATGTGGGGCGCAAGCATTTTAGCGAGTTTCCGCTCCTCTAATCGCTCTCGCGCTGCAAATAAACGGCGTACTTCGCTCATTTCTTTGCCATCGTTTCGCAAAGACTGCCTGTCTTTTTCTACCTGCTCCTTGAGTAAGCGATCTTGAGAAGATTGTGGCTCAATGAAATAATCTTGCGTGAAATCTTTCTCCCGCGCCGTGGAAAGCACTCGACTGAGTTCATTAAAGCTGGGGAAATGTTCACGCGACCAATACATATACGCAGCCTCCGTGTGGCGCGACATCGCGACATAGGTGGCGTGCCGATCTTGGTACTTTGAGGGTAAATGATGGGTGAAACCGACCGTATTCCCTTGACCTTTGTGAACGGTAGCGGCATAACCGTATTCTAGATCGTTATATTTTTCGGTATTGACCACCACATCGCGCGCAGGCTGATTATCGGTTTTATCCAGGGTGATACAGAGTTCTTTGCCGTGAATGGATTTAAGGGTTCCCAACGTCCCGTTTTTAACGTCCAAGTCATGGTACTCGTTCTTCAAGAAATAAAGTCGCTCGCCCACAGCAAACTCTCGGCTTCCACGCTCGGTAGATAAGGTCACACAAGCCCCCAGTTCATCGTTTTCAAGGCGCACGTCACGCACCAATCGGTTAAGCTCAACCGTATCACTGCGTGTGTAAGCCAACATGAGCTGGGATTTTTCAGGATGAGTCGAGCGCAATTCTTCCCAACGCTCCACCATGGCGTGCATGGCGGCTTGTTGTGTGGCAAAGCGCTCGATACAGCCTTTCTCTTGATACGCTGACAAAGCGTCTTTCGTTTGGCCTTTCGCAAAGGCAATGGTGGCTTCTTGTTGCCAGCGTTCCTTCTGCCGTCGGACTTGGGTCAGCTCTGCACACCCCACACGCTCTAAAACACCGCGAAAAGCAGCGCCCGCATCAATGGCCTGTAACTGCTCAACATCCCCAATCGCCACACATTTAGCCCCACTTTTTTCAACCGCGCTTATAAGCGTTGCCATGTCTTTTGAGCCGAGCATCCCAGCCTCATCGATAACAACAACATCCTGCTTACTAAAACTGAGCTGACCCTGCCTTAAACCATACAGGACTGAGGCCACGGTCCTGGATTTAATCCCCGAACTGGCCTCAAGATTTTGCGCGGCCATACCCGATAAACTCATGCCATGCACCTGGTAGCCTTGGGCTTCAAAGGCTTCGCGCGCGGCCCCCAGCATCCGCGATTTCCCCGTACCGGCATAACCCACAATACAGCTTAAATCCTTACCACAGGCGATATGGTTAAGCGCTGCTTGTTGCTGGTCTGAAAGCGTGTGTTTTTTACCGTAAGCTTCCACCTTATTCGCATTCAGTGCAAAATGGTTGCGGCTGGCCAGTTGCTCGCTTTTCTCAATCAAATGGGCCTCGATAGTCAACATGTCTTGCGTGGTAAAGCGCTCCATTCCCTTACCGTCACGCCCCAGAGCAACGACCATGTCATGGGCTTTTACCGTCTGGTAGACCCGTGTAAATTGCTCCTCACCATCCGTATGGCGGTGAATGAATCGCGCTAAATCATGGTGCGTGAAAGTGGATTGCTGCTTGGTGATGGCATCCAGCGCAATAGAAGGGCTTCTTAAAATACGATCACCATTTTCTTTAGCAATCGCACGGTGTTCATGATACCTATCCAATTGTTGGCGGTGAGAAGCCGCGCCAATTTTGGTTTGGGGGATTAAATCGATACCTTGGTCAACCAGTGTCCGATGGTCAATGCGCATGTCATGGCCATGGAGTCGCAAATGCTCGTTGGCCATCTCAGCCCATTGTTCCCGCCAGGTGAACAAAAGCGCCTTATTGTTCCATTCACGCACCTTTTGACCAAAGCCATCCGCCGTCACTTCGCGCATCGTGAGCATCACATGCAGGTGGGGTTGGGTTTCTCCGTGGGTGTGACCTTTATGAATACAAAGGTCGGCTACCATGCCTTTATCGACAAATGCCTTTTGAACAAACGCCTCAGCTAATTTGATGTTTTGCGAGAGGGTCAGCTCTTTAGGTAAAGCAATATTAAATTCGCGTGCCAGCTGCGCATCTTTTCTTTTTTCACTGGCTTCCACTAAATTCCAAAGTTTACCGCGCTCTTTCATCGCATCCGGCGCATGTTTAGGCGTCAAAATGACCCGATGCTCGACATCATGCGCCTTCTTTTCAAAATCATGGGTCAGTCCCGTGCGCTCATCCAGAAGCTTTTCGCCCGCACGATAGGCTGCACTGGCCACACCCGATCGGCCAGCGGCTCTACTGATGACTTGCCCACTCAAGTGATAGATAGCCATTCTTTTCCTTATCCCTTGGCTTTTACGCAAGACCCAAACTTAAGAGGTCTGCGATTCGCTTAAGTCTTTCTTTTCCACTCTGCCTAAATCATTTTTAAAAGCGAATCGCGCAAAATTCGCTCTTTCAAAATCTCCACGCTCAAAGCGCACGTTGCTTGCAACGTATAAGCGCGCATTTCTTTCAGAAACGAAAAAAGAGAGATTGGCCTTATAATACCATGTTTCTCTCTAATTCAAGCGCTGTCTCCTTTGTGGTTTTAAAGGCTTGTGCTTTTTATTTTTTTAATATAATTTGGGTTTTGTATTTTAAGGAGAAAAGACATGTCTAAAAAATCCATCTTAGAAAAACTGGAAGAACAACGCAAAAAAATAGAAGCACGCATTCAAGCACAACGATCGCGATTAAAGTTAAGAGAGCGCAAAGAAGATACACGACGCAAAATTTTAATTGGCGCTTACATGCTCGATAAGGTTTCAAGGGATGAGGCGGGCTATACGCGACTCGTTGCTGAAATGGATCCGTTTTTAGTGCGCCGTCTCGATAGGGAATTGTTTGGGCTTGAGGTGGGTAACGATAAATAGATTTTTAAGTTGCCATACGTAAAATTAATGCTAATATTTTATAACCAGTAAGTAGCAGGAAAATTTAAATGCAAGATTTTGATAAATACAGTAATGAAAAATGCCTTACTCTTTCAGAAGCCAGAGAGCTTGCGCTAGAGGTAGGCAAGGAAGCTTATAAAATGGCTTTTAAAGAAGGGGTTCTTGAAGGCACAAACACAGAGTTCCAGCGGTGGTTGGAATGGTTAGGCAGTTTTCATAAGACTCGTCATTAGCGCTAAATAAAGGCGTGTGAGCGCGGTAGGAGTTGCTTGAAACAATAGGCTACTCATGAAATCTTTTTTAATTAAAAGATAGCTTTTCTCGCACCGGTCGCAACTGCATTGCTTTAATAAAAAATTCAATGAAATTAAGAGGTTAGTAAACGTGCGGCTTTCGTTTTTTAGCCTTGAATCCCAGCAGGGATATACTTTTCAATTTTCGTATCCCGCTGTGTATACAAATTTGAGTTTTCGTATCCCAGTTTGTATACAAAACCGAAAATCTGTATCCCAGCCTGTATACAAATTTGTTTTTTTGTATCCCGCTAGGAATACAGCGCTGAGTCTCTGTTAACGGGCAGTATCGCTTTTTTATCTTGGATTAACCCAATGAATCCCATGGGGAGGGCGAGATTTTTTTGAACAACTGCGCTAATATGTTGGTTCAGCAGTCATTAAAAGGGAGCGAGGTCGGATGCAACCCAATATCATTGTTAGCTCTCATGTCGTGGCGGTCCCTTACATTCAAGCGAAAAGTTATTTTAAACACGAAATCCAATCCGAAGGACAGTGGCGCGATGAGGTACCTCTGATAACGTATTCTCCCAAGAAGCGAATAGGAAACACTACCTCAGAAGACATTCAATGGATTTTTGATTCCATGGAACTCGTCAGAAAACAAAACCCGCCGAAAAGGGTGCGGCTCAATAATTTTTTTTTTTACATTGGCTTAATGGACATTTTAGTTCATGTGGGGTTGGGTAAGGGCATTTCCACAGAAGCTATTGAATCCTTATTGGCCCAAGATCCAGCGCCCTTGATTCAAGCCAATGGAGAACATGTTGACCAATTGGCCAAAGGGGAAATTCATGACCAAATGGTCATTGTGAATGCCTCTCACTGCTTTGATAAACAAGGCGGAACTTTAATTCATTTCCATAACGTCATTTTTGGGTTGCAGGTGGAAGAAGAAAAAATAAGGCCCTTGGACTTTAAACCCCTGATCGCTGCGTTAAGTCAAGACAAACACATTAGCCTCGCGGCACCGGCCAACAGCCCGTTCTTTAATTGAAAAGAAAAGGGCTTGCATTAAACAAGCCCTAGGGTGGGGTTATGTTGAGTTAAGTGGTACCTGTTTTTTCCTCGGCTTCTTTATCAATCAAGCCCATCAGGCGCAGTGCTCCTCGTAGACTATCGACTGAGGTAGGCTTGTTAATAAAGGCATTCATGCCCGCATTAAAACAGTCTTGCCGAGCCTTCTCATTATTGTGGGCTGTTAAGGCACAAATGGGAATGGGTGTCAGGCTATTTTTTTGCTCAAATTCACGCACCAATTCAGTTGCACGTATCCCTGAGATATCCGGCAGCCCTAAATCGATAAAAAACACATCGAAGTCATCGGGCGTGTTATCCCGAGCAGCCAGCGCCTCAATCCCATTGGCTGCCACATGAGCAAAGCCAATTTCAGGCATCTCTTTGAGCATACTCTTTACCACGAGCTGTGCGGTGCGATCATCTTCAATCACGAGCACTCGGATTTTTTTAAGGTCATTTAAGTCTTGCATAGTACTTCTCCTGCATGTTACATCGTAAGTACTATGTTAAACAGCTTACAAATATAAGTCTGTAAGCTAAATCTTAAAATGATGTCAGCCATTAACCTATCTTTTACCTGTAGTCGTTTAGATTGGATTTGGCTTATCTGGCTTGTGTTGATGCTCATAAATGCTTTGTAGCTTTGGGTGCAATTCCTCGGGCAGAATAGGTTTTTGGATGATGCCCACAAAGCCGGCTCTGAGGATAGCCTCTTTTTCAGCCTGGGTGAGTGGTTTAGTCAGTAATACCCATAGGGTATCAGGCGGGATAGTTTTTAGCTGGGCCTTAAAGGCAATAGGATCAAGCTCGGGTGAGGTATCAAGCAAGATAATCGCGAAAGTTTGGCCTTTATCTTTGGCTTTTTGTAATTCCAGTTCAACTTGGTTGATATGGTACATATCAAAGCGAGGGGTTATGAGCTGATAGGCCATCGACTCCGCCATGGCCGTATTACTGCTGATGAGCAACACAGCGAGGCTAGGGTACGTGGTCGCAAAATTGATTAGGGGACTCTCGGTTTTATCGATAGTGACCGGTAAGGTGACCGTAAACGTCGAACCTTCATTGAGCTTACTTTCTACATCAATTTTCCCATTCAGAGTATGTACAAATTGTTGAACAATGGATAAACCCAATCCGACGCCTGCCGTGTAATCATTGGTTTTAGAAGAAGGCTCTATTCGGGTAAATTTATCGAAAATGGTTTGGAGCTTATCTTCAGGAATACCCATGCCGGTATCAGACACACTGATTTTTAATAACACGGTGGTGTCATTGGCACAGGGTTGTTGCTCTACCCTGATAGTGACGGTGCCCTTATTCGTGTAGCGAATGGCATTACTGATAAGATTTAATAAAATCCGTGTAATGTACATGGAGTCGCTGATGATGTGGCGAGGCACATCCGGTGGGTAGTGGATGATAAGCTCTAGTCCTTTTTCAAAGCATTTGGCAGCCGTATTATCCACGGCCAAACGAATCAATTCGCCTAAATCGACTTTTTCACTTTTTACTTCCAGGCGACCGGCATTAATGCGGCTAAAGTCCAATATCTGCTTGACCAAGTCGTTCATGCGTTTCGTTGAGGTGTAAATGACTTCAATCATTTCTTGTAAATCGGGGTCAAATTTGTCCCGCGCTCTGTATAAAACTTCGGAAGGGTAATTGAGGCCAATCAAAGGGGTATTAAAATCATGAGTCATATTCATGATGAACTCGTCTTTAAGCTCATTGGCGACCTCGGCCGCCTCTTTGGCTTTAATTAAATCCTCTTCCATGCGTTTACGATCAGTGATATCAAATGACAACCCCAAAAATCCAGCTACTTCGCCACTTTTGTCAAGCAAAGGAATTTTTTGTGATAAATAAACAGCCTCTTGCCCATCTGGGCCAAAGCCAATTTCTTCAAATTTAATGG
>CAYUEL010000085.1:0-9053 GCA_964443025.1 uncultured Gammaproteobacteria bacterium
AAAAAAGCAATAAAGCAGGGGTTAAAATATAACCTAAAGCATAACTAAAAATATTTTCGCGAACGGTACATGCAAACACCAAAATACAAAACGCCAACGAAAAAAGAGGTAATGGCATGGCGAGAAGGTCAAAACCTAGCGCGGCATGAGCCACGGTCACGGTACGGGGAATAACCATTAAAGGGCCTAATAAGCTAATGCCTAATAGGATTAAAATCCATCCAGGCCACTTTCCGATCTGGGTGAAAAAGGCTTTGTAATCTCCGTGGAATAGCAACATGCTGAGTAGGCAAAGAATGGGGGTAGCCACCGCGGTTAATAGCAATCCTGCCATGGCGTAGGCGTAATACTGAGCCGCTTCTTGACCCACGAGTAAAGGAAATGTCACATTACCCGCGCCAAAGAACATCGCGAAGAGGGTAAAGCCAGTGAGCCATAATGAGTGATGTTTCCACATAGGGTACCTAGGGATGCGCCAAACGACCATTGTATCACATCTCAAGGGGCTGATTATTTCTCCCTGGGAGGGAAACTGTTGAGTCAAACCTTCCCTCTCAGAGGGAAATCTCAGTTTCTCCAAAAATGACAAATGTCATTCTTGAAGAAAGTTGAAGGCTGTGTTAAACTTCTCCAAGAATGACAAATGCCATTTTTGGAGAAATTACGTGAGATCACCTTTTATTGCCAGAGAGTATGAGTTGGCACGGTTGAACGATCTGTTGACGAAAAAGACAGCCAGCATGGTTGTGATTAATGGACGTCGACGGGTGGGTAAAAGTCGTCTTATTGAAGAATTTGCAAAGAATAAACGATTTCTCCGCTTTTCTGGATTGGCACCCGAGCAAGGGATTACTGCCCAAGATCAACGTAATGAATTTGCATTGCAGTTAGGGCAACAAACGGGTTTACCCAGGATCCAGGCGGATGATTGGAGCATTTTGTTTCAGTTACTAGCAGATAAAATAGATGATGGACGTGTCATAGTGTTGTTTGATGAAATCACCTGGATGGCGCATGATGAGCCAACATTTCTAAGCAAGCTGAAAAATGCCTGGGATTTATATTATAAAAATAATCCAAAGCTAATTTTTGTTATTTGTGGCTCAATATCAGCTTGGATTGAAAAAAATATTTTGAGTAGTACAGCGTATTTTGGACGCATTTCATTGCATATAACTCTAGAAGAGCTTCGAGTTGATAAAGCAAGTAACTTGTTGGAGGCATTGGGGTTTAAAGGGTCGCGGTTTGAAAAATTAATATATTTATCAATAATGGGGGGTATTCCTTGGTACATTGAACAAGTTAAGCCAAAAAATTCTGCTGTTGATAATATCAAAAAATTGTGTTTTGAATCTCAAGGTCTATTAGTTAACGAGTATAAATATATTTTTCATGATTTATTCAATAAACGTGGTGATTTATATGCCGCAATAGTCGCACTTTTAGCGCATGGACCACTGGATTATGAATCTCTTGCAACAAAATTAGGATATAAAAAAGGGAGTGCGTTAACAAGTTATTTACAGGAGCTTGTGGACTGTGGGTACATCAGCAAACATCCTACCTGGGACTTAAGTTCGGGCAAGTTATCTAAACTTTCTCGTTATAGGCTATCAGATTGCTTCTTAAGATTTTATTTTAGAATGATAGCGCCGAAGCTTAATGCCATTAAAGAAGGCCAGTATAATGACATTGCGCTTTCAAGTTTACCAGGGTGGTGGAGCATATTGGGTTTGCAAATTGAAAATTTGGTGTTAAATAATCTTGATTCTTTACACAAATTATTGGCAATTGATCCAATCGATATTCTTGCTCAGGGTCCTTATTTCCAGCGTTCAACAAAGCGTAACAAAGGTTGTCAAATTGATTATTTAATTGAGACAAAAATGTGTACCTTATATGTATGTGAAATTAAATTTTCACAAAATCCGCTATCAACATCGGTTATTGAATCGGTCGGAAAAAAAATTGATGCACTTACCATACCGAAACATTACGCAGTTCATCCCGTGCTCATTCATTGCAATGAAGTAAGTGAGCAAGTAATTGAGCGTGATTATTTTTATAGGATTATTAATTTTGCAGATATGGTTTAAACCCCTGCCGCCAGCATTGTATTGTGCATCAGCACAGCGACAGTCATAGGGCCAACGCCGCCTCGAACAGGCGTTATAAAGGCGGCGCGTTTGCGAGCGGCTTCAAATTCCACATCACCCACAATCTCGCCGTTATTTAAACGGGAAATACCGACATCAATGACCACACTGCCAGGTTTAATCCATTCGCCCTTGATCAATTCTGATTTACCCGTTGCAGAAATTAAAATATCAGCTTGTTTTACGTATTCAGATAAGTTCCGAGTAAAACGATGGCAATCAGTCACTGTTGCCCCTTGTAACAATAATTCCAATACCATGGGACGACCCACAATATTTGAAGCACCGACAACAACCGCATGCTTGCCGGTCACTTCTACGCCAATGGCTTCGAGCATCAACATAATGCCGTAAGGCGTACAGGGTCGTAGAAACGGGCGACGTTGCGTTAAGCGGCCTAAATTGTAGGGATGAAAACCATCGACATCTTTGCGCGGATCAATGCGCTCGACAATATTATCTTGATTGATATGAAAGGGCAGTGGCAGTTGCACTAAAATACCATCGACATCGTTATTTGCATTCAATGTATCGATCAATGAGGCCAATTCATTTTCAGTGGTATTTTCAGGTAGGGTATGTACTTGCGAATGAATACCGACCCTTTCCGCTGCATGGGCTTTACTTTTAACATACAGATCAGACGCGGGGTTATTTCCAACTAATATCACCGTTAAACTGGGCGCGCGCTTATTCGATTGCCGTTTAATTTTTTCAGCAATCCCCGCTAATAATGTATCGGCAATCATTTTGCCATCGATCAGTTGTGCGCTCATGCGGGGGATTATACCGAATTTTATAGCCACTGCCTAATGGCCTTTGAGCGGCCATTGACGATTCTTTGTGGTCTGGGTATGATGGGCCATTGTTTTCGGGGCATAGCGCAGTTTGGTAGCGCACCTGGTTTGGGACCAGGGGGTCGGGGGTTCAAATCCCTCTGCCCCGATATCTTGTCAAAGTGTTTTAGCGGGTTCGATTTCTAATTTGGAAAGCAATGAGCAATAAAGGTTCATTTCCTCATCAAGGGTTGAGTAGGGAATTGCTGAGGCTTGCGATATATTTTGGGATAATTTATTAAACATCGTGAGTTGCAGCTGTTTAATTTTTTGAATTAACTCATAAGGTAGCTGGTCAAAACAAACGAGGTTGTGATAGGTTCTGAAAGTTCCACGATACCTGGCCGACAAAAGCGCCTCGATATCTTTAATAAGTTCAATTTTTTGAAGATCTGCATTCAAAAATAATTCAGGGTAATTTTCATGGCTCATGATGCGTATGGCCGCTGCATCTTTTACTCTGCTGTTATTAAATTTTGATAGTACGCTTGGCCAATGATCATTCACTTCGTCTAATGTTTTTAACAAAAACGTGCAATCTTCAAAGCAGCAATTAACCCCTTGTCCAAAAAATGGAACCATGGCGTGGACGGAATCACCTAATAACAATACAAAATCATAAAATCCCCATTGTGAGGATGAAACGGTTTTTAATTTTCCCGACGGATGATTTATATATTCATCCTCGAGATTTGGCATGCGAATGGATGCATCTGGCAGTTGTTGATTGAATAGAGATCTGATGGCTTTGGGTGTGCGGATATTGTTAAAATTGGGAGTGTTCCCAGATTCATGCATGAGAAGTGCACAGCCAAAAGAGCCGTCAAGATTAGGTTGTGCGGTTAGCATGAATCCATCCCTTGGCCATGTATGCATTGCGTTCAGATTGAGATCTGAGGGAAATCTTGCTGGAATACTGAGTGCTTTGTAACTCATTGGGAAATATTCAATGTGAAAATGCGTCTGCTCAAAAGATTCTAATAATGAACGAACGGAGCTATTAACTCCGTCAGCACCTATGACAATATCTGAAGAGTAACGGACAACAGCGTGAGTCAATTCATTCCTGAATACGGATTCTTTTTTATTGGGACATAAGTCGATCAAGCGATGTGAAAATATTACCTTGATAGTATCAAAGTTGCGGCATTCATCAAGAAGTATTTTGTAGAGCTGATTTCGCGCAATGGTCAGAATGAATTCATGTTCAAATTGTCCATAAGGAATGCTTTTTTGATGACCTTCAATGTCATGGGTGATTTTATGATTCATGGGAACAGAGAATGCTTTGACTTTTTCAAATAACCCTACTGTTTTTAATGCCTCTATTCCACGGGTAGAGATATCCATGCTGATGGAGCGGGGGCTTCTTTGGTTTAACGTATCTGCTTCAACCTGATGGTTAGACATGGCTTCAAAAATGCTGACATGATAGCCCCGGCGGACCAAATGAAGCGCACACATCAGGCCAGTTAAACTACCCCCAACAATAATAACGGATCGAACCATAGAATAACTCATTTATCTAAATTATGATGATATCAAAAAATTCTTTCTATTGGCAATTTTGTTGACATTCCCACATCAAAATAGTTAGAATAATTTCAGTAGTATCCTAGGGGGTTAATATGGCTGACCCTATCATAGTAATAAAAGACTTTGCTAAATGGTTGCGAGAAGCTTACCTTGAACCGTGGGTTCGGGAATCAGAATGTCCAGAGCACCTGGATGAAAAGCGTCATTATAAAGCACGCCTTGTTGAATCTGCTAAAAAATACGACCTTGCGCTGCTAGATTTGCAAAAAGAAGAAAACGAACGAATTGTTAATCCTTCTGAATACCTCGCAGCATATTTGTCATTTATCGAATCTGTAATTTTTGATGCAAAAGTTACTTACGCGCCAATAACGGATCCCATTTTAATTACAAATCCTGAGAAAGCGCCTGGACAAGCAGTGGATGTTTATCAACTTTCAGGATGGTTTACTCGGTATTCTCTTCATAGGTTTACACTTAGATCAGATTTTATATACTTACCCGCTCTTAAAAGCGAGCTTAGGAAGTTTTATAATGACTTACGGGAATCCCTCGCTGGCAAAGAGCAAACAGAAGATAATGTTATCCAGTTTTTAACTGAATGGGTTGAAAAATTGGATATACCGCAAGAAGAGGAAGGCGAAACGAGTGCAGTAATCATTGAAACGCCCGGCTCGCCAGCAATACGAGCACCAGAGCAGATAGGTGGTGTCGGTGAGGTTATGGATGACCCTAGCTGCCCTACTATTGATCCATTTTATTTGAAATGTGGTGCAGGTATCCTGCTAGTAGTGATAGGTACAATAGTAGGAAACCTTCAGCTTTCACAAGGTAATTCTACACTGGGTATTAAGCCTCATTACCATCCTGCAGATATACCCCAGCTTGATCCAGGCGGACAGTATCCTGGCCAGCCTGAGGAATACCACACACCACCTTCCCATCCAAGATTTCATGGGATGAGTAACCGTGAAGCCGGAACAGTGATTGGACTTTTAATGGCGTTGACATTAATTTTTAGTATCAAAGTTATATCAACGGCTGTGGGTGCAGGAAGAAATTATTTCGTGAACCGGAGGGCTCGACCTAGAAACGATGAAGAGATGCAAGAACTTATTCCGAGTAATGAGAATCATGGAAATAACGGAAATAATGAGAATAATGAGAATAACGAACGGGATGCAGATGCAGCGAATGCTCTTACACTTTAGAAATCATGGGGTTACATAAACCTCTATTGATAATAGAAATTTAAGCCATAAAACCACCATTGTTAATAGAAGAGAATTTAGACAATGACTTCTAACTTGACCCTCGCTAAAGTTTTAAGTATTCTGGTTCTCATTAAATCTATTTAAGGGGTTCCCATGTTACGCAAATCTTTATTCAGTTTCCTTTTAAGTTCTATCATCACTGTTTCCGCATGGGCGACGCCATTAGAGTTAGCGAAAGCGCCGACGTTTGTTGATCCAGCCAGTATTACATTGGAAGTCATTCCACCGCCGCCAGCTGCGGGTTCTTTGCAGCAAGCCAGAGATCTTACGATTTTAATGTGGGAACAAAACCGCCGTACGATGTATGATGCGCAGCGCGCGTGGGGCAGTGTCACATTAGAACCCAGTTATTTTAATGAAGCTTTGAACGCACGCTTTGAAGAAGCACGTTACCCGAAATTATATAACTTAATGAAAGCCGTGTTAGGTGATGCAAAAATATTCACCGATGCATTGAAACTTCATTACAAAGTGGCTCGTCCTTATGATGCGGATCCAACCATGCAACCCATTATTCCTGTGGAAGAAAGTTTCACCTATCCAAGCGGTCACGCAGCCCGTGGTATGACGTCTGCATTAGTATTAGCGGAACTGTTTCCTGCGCGTCGTGATGAATTATTGCAAGTAGGCCTTACATTAGGACAAGATCGCGTGATTGGTGGGGTTCACTATGTCAGTGATATTGAATCTAGCGTGATATTATCTCAGGCATTGGCTCAATCCATCATTGCGAGCGATGCGTTTAAGGCACAAGTACTCGCCGCGCAAGACGAGATTAACGCGATTCAGGCGATGCAAACGCAACCGTAAATCAATCCCGCGAAGGAGCGTTTCCCGCCTTGCTCTGTCATTCCCGCGAAGGCGGGAACCTAGGGTTTATAATCTTCTGGATCCCCGCCTACGCGGGGATGACAGCCTACGTGGGGATGACTTTTGAATTGTCATTCCCGCCTTGCTCTGTCATTCCCGCGAAAGCGGGAATCTAGGGTTTATAATTCTCCTAGATCCCCGCCTACGCGGGGGATGACAGCCTATGCGGGGATGACAGCCTACGCGGGGACAAGGTGAGGCAGGATACGGAATAAGACGCAGGATACAAAGAATACAATAATGCTATAATCCCCACGCTATGCGCCCGTAGCTCAATCGGATAGAGCACCGGCCTTCTAAGCCGGGGGTAACAGGTTCGAATCCTGTCGGGCGCACCAGTTTTTCACGCGAAGTAATCGCGGGGCTGTCTATCTTGGACGAGGTATCCAGCGGAGAAGGAGCAAGATAATCCAATCAATAAAAGATAACAATTGAAAACGATAAAACATATTAATGAGTTGTGTGCAACGAGTTAAAGACGGTAGTATATTGCCATCTCTATGTAGTTTACCTTAAGAAGGAGAAGGACGTGTGGAATAGGCTTTTTGGTTCGGAAGATAATAATACAACGATTGACAAAGATATTCTAGAGAAATTAGGTCGTTATGATCCATCATCCAAAGAATTTGAATTATCGTTGCGTAAACCTTACACATCTGCAGATATTTACCAGTTTTCTCAAGCTCTTGGGAATGACAAAAATCTTCAAAAATTGGAGCTTTGTAATAGTAAGATTGATAATGAAAGTCTAAAGAATCTTGCGCAGGCCCTAGGGAAAAACAAGGGTCTTCGAACATTTGTGATCACATACACTCTGCTGGGTGATGAGGGGGCGAAATATTTTGCACAAGCCCTTGAAAAGAATACCACCCTTAAAGAATTTTACATTTCGAATGACGGTTTAAAAAATGCTAATGTAGGTGCAAACTATTTTGCACAAGCCCTTGAAAAAAACAAAACTCTTGAAGTATTTGGCTTTTCTGAAAGTGAGTTAAAGGATGAAAATATAGAGTATTTTGCACAAGCCCTGAAAAAGAATACTACGCTTCGAGTACTGTATCTTAGATTTAACAAATTCAGTGCTGTGGGTGCAAAGTATCTTGCACAAGCTCTTGATAACAATACCACACTTCAAGAGCTGCACCTTGCAGGCAACCAGTTGGGTAATGAGGCTGGAAAGAACTTTGCACAAGCGCTTGAAAAAAACAAAACTCTTAAACAACTTCACATTGCGCACTGTTGGCTTGGCGATAAAGAGGTGAAATATCTTGCAGACGCGCTTGAAAAGAATACCACCCTTCAAGCCTTAGATCTTAGAGAGAATCCACTGAGTGCTCAAGGTGAGCAATATATCAAGCAAATCGAAACCTATTTAGCACGAAACAGAAAACTAGCTGAAGAGCGCAAGAATTCGGCCAGTAATAACAACAGTAACGTGCGACCCAATGTTACGATGTCTTCGCAACCTACCACTTCACAAACTAATTCTTACGCATCGGCGACACAACCTTCAAAATCACCCGCAACTGCATCGAATAATAACTCAAATTACGGGGCAAGTTATCACTCGTATTACAATTCGAACAACAATAATAATACAAATCAAAATACAAACTACAATTCAAACAATAACAACAATAATAACAATACATCCTACAATTCAAACCACTACTTTAATAACAGTAATAACTCAAACAACAACATGCCAATTTTTCAAACTCTTGCTTATGCTAATACAAAAATTTATAAAGATATCCTGAATAGATTGGGTCGTAAAGATGCGTCGTTGAAGGGGCTTAATTTACAAAGCAAAGCATTAACAGTTGCGGATATCCGGCTTCTATGTGAAGCCTTGGAAGGAAACACGAGCCTTCAATGGCTTAACCTTCAGTGGAACAATTTCGGTGACGAGGGAGTGCAGTATTTGGCAAGTTGGCTTTCAACAAACACGAGCCTTCAAGGGCTTGAACTTGAAGGCAACCAACTCGGTGTTGAGGGTGTGAAACATTTGGCCGACGCCCTTAAGGCTAACACGACCCTTCAAACGCTTCACTTTTGGAACAACAACCCCACGGCTGAAGGTATAAAATTCGAAATGCAAATTAAAGGCTACCTAGAACGCAACAAAAAACTAGCTGAAGAGCGTAAGAATTCGGTTAGTAACAACAATACTCATGCGTCACCCCAAACTACAATAGCTACGCAGCCTGCGGTGCAATCCAATGTTACTACGCCCGCATCACCACAGGTGAATGCTCCATTATCGCCACAACCTTACAGGCCTTCTAAATCGTCTACCCAAACGATGACCTCTACGAACAACAACAATAATACAAATCAAAATACAAACAACAGTTCAAATAGCAGTTCCAATAACAACA
>CAYUEL010000086.1:0-8906 GCA_964443025.1 uncultured Gammaproteobacteria bacterium
TACATAAATCCTTCCTCATCCAAACTAGCAATGATACCTGTATTAAACCAATCATCCTTAAAAGTAGTTTCACTTGTGCCTGCATCTTGCCAATAGTGCAACATGCGAAATGGACTTTTTACCCACAATTCACCGTACTCATTTTGCATCAATGTCTCTTTTGTTTCAGGGTTAATGATTTTAACCGAAACATAAGGAAGCGGTTGCCCTATGGATCCTGGCTTTGTACCTTTTTGCAAATACCCTGGCATGCGTATATTAGGACTATTAATCGATATAGGCCCAACCTCCGCACAACCATAGCCTGTTTGAATGCTAAGACCAAAACGTTCTTCAAACAATCGGTAAAAACTGTCGTCAATCTCATTGCCTGCGATCGCATAACGAATAAAACTAAAATCATCGGGTCGAATACGCTCAAAATATTCTTTGTAATGATGTTCCGCATCAAACAGTAAACTGGTTCGATGACGACGAATTAATTTACCTGTTGATTCCGGTGTTGGGTTGGTGTCACTTTGATACACAACCGCCATACCTTCCAATAGTGGCAACCAAACCGTACCCAATAAACCCATGCTTGTAAAAAAGGGTAATACACCCATCACACGATCATGGCTATTCAAATCATCAAATACTTGCGAAAAACTGTTGACCGGCGCAATCACACTTTGATGTGAAAGCACCACAGGCTGATGAGGTTGATTGTTTCGCATGGACCATAAAACCACTGCAGGTGCCAATGGATCGCTTGTATAAACACCATAATGCTTCAACGTCCATTTAACAGGTAATAAAAATGCTGCAGCACGCGTTAGCCAATATGTTTTTTTATCTACCAAATAGGCAACATCACGTATATCGATCCAACCAAAATTAACAGGGATATGGCGCTCTTGTAAAAATCCGTGATCGCTGAATATCGTCTGAAGTTGCGTTGATTCAATGCACCGTTTTATTTCACTCGGGTGATGGTACGGCAACAACACCGGTGTTTTCCCAGCCATAAGAATAGCCGCATTCATCATCGCAGCATTCACACTGGCAGGTAACAACACTCCGATGTATTGCTCATTTGCATGTTCTACCCGCATGTATTTTGCCATTAATAATGTATGCGCAGTAAAATGGCCATAACTCATGCGCGCATGATCACTGTCTGCCATACAAAACTGCCAATGCCGAAAACGTGTGACTTGTAAAAAGCGATACGGAATTACATCATGTTTACGATGTTGCGCTAATTGAATTTGCGTACCCAATTCCTGAACACGCTCACGAACTGTCCAAGCATTCGAATTAGGCGGCATCGGCATCCCAAACGAAACCCCCACTTGCACGGGGATACGTCTGGGTAATTTCCAGAAAAACTTACCACCTGAAAATGAAAATATACTACCCCAGAGTCTATCCAAATAAACTGGGATAATAGGCGCATCAATACCTTCCATGATTCGCTCAAATCCTCGTTTAAAGGGCAATAAGTTACCTGTGCGTGTAATGCGTCCTTCTGCAAAAATACACACCACATGACCTTTTCTAAGCTCATCAGCCGCATGTTTTAAGGAACGTTCAACTTCTTCTTTATCACTTCCCGTATCAACCGGAATAGCATTGGCCATACGAAACAACCAATTTAATGCTTTAATATCGTAATATTTTCTATGAATTAAATAACGTATAAACCGCGGTAACACAGCAGAAAGTATGAGTGCATCCAAAAAAGAAACATGATTACATACAATCAATGCCGGCCCATGTGTCGGCATGTTTTTTTGATTGTAAACTCTTACGCGATAAAACGTGTGCATCAATAACCAAAGTACAAACCGAATAAAAAACGCCGGTAACATGTAAATCGATGCTGCTGTTACTAACAACGCAACAACACCCCAGAAAAAGAAAATACTTTGAGGCGTTAATTCTAATATGACTTGCAGCCCCCATAAAACTATTGCGCCAATCAGCATGGACAAATTAGCAAATACATTGTTAGTGGCAATGAATCGACCCTTTTCTTTTTTGTGAGGTAAATCTTGTAATAAGGCTTTTAAAGGAACAATGAAAAATCCTGTAAAAATACTGGTTAAAGTTAACAACACATAAGTCCATATAAGCGAAGGCGGGATAAGCGCCAAACCAATAATGCCAATCCCCGTACCTAATAATCCTAACGGAATTAATCCATATTCAATGCGATCAAATGATAAATAACCTGCCAATAAACTTCCAATACCAATGCCTAAGGCCAATACCAATTGCAACATGCTTACGCCAAAATATTCCAAACCCAATACCGTGTGTGCATACATTAATAAGTTTAATTGAAAAACAATGGCTATCATCCAGAAAAAGCAAATACCGAAAATTACCATCGATAAAAATAAATGTCCCCGCAACTGTTTAACACCCTTAATAATTTCATAATAGGGATTGAGACGCAGTTTATGTTCCTCTGCCCTGGCGCTAACTTGAGGAATTCCAAAGCTGCATAGGGTACCTATAATGGCAATCAATACTAATATAGAACTGATAATGTACATCTTGTCGTGATAAAAATGCAGCAAAACTCCTGCCATTACACTACCAACGATAATGGCCACGAATGTCGTCATTTCCAATAACCCATTCGCACGTGAGAGATCTTTTCTTTTCACTATTTCAGGCACAATCCCATATTTAGCAGGGCTGAAAAACGCTGATTGCGCCGCCATAGTAAACAATACAATGAGCATAAAAGAACGGTATTCCGTACCTAATGCCACGAATGCAAATAACATCGAAAGGATTTCAAAGCTTTTGGTAATGATCAATACGTTGCGTTTGCTATAACGATCCGCTAAATATCCCGCATATCCTGAAAATAAAATACCCGGAATAAGAAAGATGATTGCTGTTAACGACAAAAAACCGCCATGAAGTGTTGTTTCAACAATAATTAACGAAACAACCAATCGATACAAATTATCATTCAATGCACCCAAAAATTGAGTCATTAAGAAAAAACTAAATCCACGATTTTTGATGAGATCAATGTACATACCGGATCGATACCTGCCCAAAATTTTGCTTGGCAACTAATTGAGACCGAAGTTGCATACCTTGTTCATTCAATGCCACAAATGTGGCACGCAACAGTTCCCCCTGCTCCTCCTGGAACAGGCCCTCGACTATAGCATAGACGGTAGTACCTGTGTTCGCATCTTCTTGTTGAATCGCCAACGGCGTTTGCTCCCAAAATTCGATGGATTCATGCACGAAGGATTCGACAGGCTGCATTTCCAACAAACAAGGAGATTGATAACAATCCTCCGGTGAGATCTTGGGCATCAACAACCACGCATCCAATGTTTCCAACCAAGCTGATTGTGCGCGTTGCAAACTGGCTTGCAAATTAACATGCTGCATCCATGCAAGTGCCAATTTATTTTGCTGATACGCACGTGCGGCAAGATAACTGATACCCAAACTTATCGTTAAAAATAAAATCAATACCCGAACCATAAAACAAAATCCTCTGTTAATGTGGTGTTAATCTCTAATACATCAAACCCTAATGTGAGTTTCCAATCGTAAATAGATTCATGCAATGTCATGGACGATTCATCGGGCAATAATGATTTTTGTTGCAATGTAAAATCATCCCGCAAATAAATGGCTTGTTGTATCCAAGGACTGATTATTGCCTGTTGATGATACGCTTTATTTAAAGGCTGTGACGGTTGAATAATAGTTTGATTATTTGAATGATATACATTTCCATAAAACACTTCGACATCCGTACAATCATCAATAATAAACCACCCCTCCGTATCTTCTTCCACATTCGGCAAATACAATGATGCACCAGGAGTTTCCATGGTTTCTTGCAATGAAACCGTCCAGTCTCCCACTTGCTCGATCATCAACACATCTGTTTCTTCAAGTACTTTTCCTTCTAAAACATCTGGCATATCAATGTATATTGCCTGACCATAAGAAAGTTGCGTATCAATGCCTTCATGAATCATCACGTTTTCTGCATGTCGAATATTTTGACACCCTAGATAACCTGCCTGCGCTATCATCGGATGAAGTTGCAATGTGATTTGCCGCAATTGCGTGATCTGATTATGCTGTGTTTCTACTTGTCTTTTAACGCGACTATGCAATGCAAAGATTGAATCTGCATAAAGTAAAATCATGGCAAACAATGCCAATGCGACCAGGTATTCTAGAAGCAAAAAACCTTGTTGTTTAGAAGGTTTCCGTGAGTACGATAGGTTCATCCTGCCAACTACTTTTATAATTTATTGTTATGATATTATTTTCTTTTGTTCCCGAAGCCTCAGGTAATTTATTATATACCTGTTCTTGCCAATGATCCTCGATCGCTGATTTTCCTTGCCAAAGAAATAAATAACCTAATTGAAGGTAATAATATTCGCGTTGTTGCTGCATGAATCCCGCATAATAATGCCCCGCAAATAAGAGGCACATGTTGAGAAGAATCAGGCTGACTATTTGATTTATTATTGTCATGAGAGTGATGATACACGAGTTTTATTTGATGTTGCCATTTTTTTACATCGGGGCGTCACTAAAACTCTCGTCTAATCCGCTCATTTTTGATAAAATGGGTGCCCAAAGCCCTGGAGTTACCTGCATGAAAACCATTCGACTGCCGCACCTATTTGAAATGAAACAAAAGGGTGAAAAGTTTTGCTGCCTCACGGTCTATGATGCAAGTTTTGCAAACATTATCAGCAGCTTAGGGGTTGAGATCATTTTCATAGGCGACTCGCTGGGAATGGTCATTCAAGGTCATGACAGCACGGTCCCTGTGACGGTCGATGATATTGTGTACCACACGAAACAAGTAGCGCGGGGCAATCAAGGTTCGATCGTGATGTCAGATCTACCTTTTATGAGTTATTCAACTACTGAACAAACCCTGCACAATGCCGCTCGATTGATGGCCGCGGGCGCGCATGTCGTTAAATTGGAAGGCGGTGCTTGGCTAGCACCCGCCGTGCAAGCCCTCACAGAACGCGGTATTCCCGTATGTGGGCATCTAGGTTTAACGCCGCAATCGATTCACCTATTGGGTGGCTACAAAGTGCAAGGACGTGAACAAGCAGCGGCTGAACGTCTCAAAAGTGAAGCATTGGCATTGGAAGAAGCTGGAATGCAATTACTGGTTCTCGAATGTGTCCCAAGTGCCTTAGCCAAAGAAATATCACAACTGTTGCGCATTCCTGTCATTGGTATTGGCGCTGGCAAAGATACAGACGGACAAGTATTAGTGTTGCATGATGCGCTCGGTATTACTCCCGGCAAAAAACCAAGATTCAGTAAAGATTTCTTAACAGGTAATTCTGCTGGCGTGAACGGTGCCATTCAACAATTTATTCACGACGTTAAGGGTCTTCATTTTCCTGCAGAAGAACATGAGTTTAATTAGCAATGCAGATTATAAATGACGCCACAACACTTCAAGCATTTCTAAAACCCCTGAAAAAATCGGGTAAAACGATTGGGTTTGTTCCAACCATGGGTAACCTTCATGATGGGCATATCAGTTTAACAAAAGCAGCTAAACAAAAAACAGATATCGTGGTTGTGAGTATTTTTGTCAACCCTGCGCAATTTGGCGCCACTGAAGATCTTGATAAATACCCCCGTACGTTTGAAGCAGATTGTGCGCAACTGGAAAAAGTATCTGTTGATGTGGTATTTGCACCTCGTGCTGAATTAATATATCCAAACAATGTGGCACATCATACACTAGTAAAAGTCCCTGAATTATCCGATGATCTTTGCGGTGTCACACGTCCCATACTATTTCAAGGTGTGACGACAATCGTTTGTAAATTATTTAACATCGTTCAGCCTGATGTTGCATTTTTTGGTGAAAAAGATTACCAGCAACTCATGTGCATTCGGCGCATGGTCAATGATTTGCATATACCCGTGACTATTATTGGATTACCTACCGTACGTGAAAAAAATGGTTTAGCCATGAGTTCACGTAACAATTATTTAACTGATGCGCAAAAACAACAAGCAGCTACATTGCAAGAACAATTGCAATGGTTGCGTCAACAAGTGCAAAATGGTGAACAGAATTATATGTCACTAGAATCGCGCGTCAAAACACAATTAGATGCAGCGGGATTTAAACCAGATTACGTAAGTGTTCGTCGTCAACAGGATCTCGCTTTACCTAATGAAAACGATCATGATCTCGTTGTATTGGCGGCCGCATTTTTAGGTTCCACCCGTTTAATTGACAACATTGCGTTTACACGCGAAGGATAAAACCATGCAGTTAACCCTACTCAAAGCAAAACTTCATCAAGCATGTGTGACTCATGCCGATGTTAATTACGATGGTTCTTGCGCCATTGATGAAAAACTTCTTGAGATGACAGGCATTGTACCCTTTGAACAAATTCACGTTTACAATATTAGTAACGGCGAACGTTTGGTGACGTATGCCATTCGTGCACAAGCCGGCAGCGGAATTATTTCCATGAACGGCGCGGCAGCGCACAAAGCAAAACCGGGTGATCGCATCATCATCTGTGCTTATGCACAAATGGAATATGCACAAGCTAAAATTATCGAACCCAAGCTGGTTTATTTGAATGAACGTAATCAAGTTCAACGTACTGCAGGGATCATCGCAACACAAACGGCTTAATATTATGGATAAAAAACTACTTGCTTCACATTTTCAATCGATACAAAATACAACACTTCGCACGTTATTAGGAAATGCGACGGTTGAAACAGCAGGCATTCATTTTAATTACACGCATCATCCTATCACTAAAGAAACGATTGATGTATTAACGTCGCAAGCAACACTTCATGGATTGGGCGATTACATTCAAAATTTAACGCAAGGAAAAAAAGTGAATGTGACGGAAAATCGTGCAGCGTGGCACACCGCGTTGCGCGATCCAAAAACACCCGTCGACGATGTTCAAGCAACACTGGATAAGATGGCATCGTTATGTGATACGTTGCATCAACAAGATGCCATTACTGATGTTGTACATCTGGGTGTGGGCGGTTCATTCTGGGGACCTCAGTTCGTTGTCGAAGCATTGCATGATCTTCCTAAAAAACTCAATGTACATTTTGTGGCTGAATTAGATGAAGCACAATTACGCGATACGCTTTTACCCTTAAAACCAGAAAATACATTATTTATCGTTGCATCCAAATCATTTACCACGCCCGAAACATTAGCCAATGCAAACCGCGCCAAAGCTTGGGGCGCAAAACATTTTATTGCCATTACCGCCAATGTCGAGAATGCGCGTACATGGGGCATTCAACCCGAATATATTTTCCCGATGTGGGATTGGGTGGGCGGACGTTTTTCCGTATGGTCCGCGGTTGGTTTACCCATTGCATTAGCCTATGGGATGGATGTGTTTCTCGCTTTATTGCGCGGCGCGCACCGTATGGATCAACATTTTATTTCCCAACCCTTTTTACAAAATATGCCTGTTTTAATGGCGTTATTATCTTATGCCTATATACAATTTTATAATGCACCCACGCGCGCAGTATTACCTTATGCGCATCGCTTGCGTGGTGTTGTACCTTACGTTCAACAATTATGCATGGAAAGTTTGGGGAAACGTTGTGACACAGAAGGTAATAGTGTCGACTATGCAACGGGTTCTATTATTTGGGGTGCAACCGGTACTCATGCGCAACATACATTTAATCAATTGATTCACCAAGGTACGCACGTAATTCCTGTTGATTTTATTTTGATTGATGACGAATCAGACAATGCCGCTGCCTTACGCGCACAATGCATGGCGCAATCGCATACATTATGTTATGGCGATCCTTCCAATGAACAACCTCATCGACGCATTGGCGGCAACCAACCTCATTCGATTATCACATTGAATGGATTAACCCCCGAAACCATCGGCGCGTTACTGGCTCTGTACGAACATCAAGTAGCTAGTTTGGGTTGCTTATTAAATATCAATCCCTTTGATCAATTTGGTGTGGAACATAGTAAAGCGTTTTTAAAGAAAGGATTCTAGAGGACTATGAAATTTAATTTCAACGGTAGCTCCTAATGCTGCTGCAGCTTTTTTAAGACTCTTCAGTGTGATGTTTTTACCCGCTTCAATTTGCTGATAATTTTGATATTGAACACCCATCGCACGAGCAACATCCGCCATAGAACAATGTTTAAATGCCCGAAGCTTGTATAACAAAACAGGAACAGCTACTTCGGGGCTTGGGGCAATAAGTATTTCACCTTTTTTAGGCTTTGATGGATTTGGAATTTCAATTTCATCCATTGCCATATCTAATAATAAGATATCTAATACTTCTTGCGCATTCAATAATGCTTCTTCTAACGAATCGCCTTCTGAAAAAATATTTTTCAAATCACGGAAGGCTACTACAAACCCGTCTCCATCTGGCGTAACAGTGGCAGCATAAACCAACGAAAGCTCAATTTCTTGCGAGCTTGTTTGGGTTTTCTTACTATTTTTTCGACTTTTCATCATCATGCACCTATTTCAACTTTACCCCTGTAGCACGCTCAATATTCCTAAGCGTTCCAGGTCGTAAATCTTTTTTGCCATGCACAGGCACAACTATAGGTAAGTACCCAGGTTTCTTCATCTTATGATGACTGCCCTGCGTACTGACATGCTCCCAGCCCGATTGCTCGAGTTTTTTTATTATTGTTTTACCGTCCATAACAGCCCTACATCGCTAGATTTCAATACACACAAGTTATGGCTTGTATCTCATACTAGCACAAGTTATAGCTTGTGTCTAGCGAGGTGAGGAAATGGCCTGACTTCTTTGATCCGCTCTCTTGCGTTCGCGGCTCACGTAAAGGATTGCGGTAATCTCATACGTGAGCCGCG
>CAYUEL010000087.1:0-8879 GCA_964443025.1 uncultured Gammaproteobacteria bacterium
ACTGGGTGTGAGGATGGTATCGTTCAACAATGCTTTGATGGTATCCGTTGCACCCTCCAACGTACAAAGAGGTATGAGGGTCTGTTGATGCGCTTGCATGCGCGACAGATTCTGTTGCTCTAACTGAATGATGCCGTAAGTGGTGAACATCCCATCTACCTTTGTTTGAACGAGCAAGCCTTGTGCCACGTGATGCTCCAGCTGAGTCTGAATTTGTTCCAAGGTAATGTGGCCTACATTTTTTGCCAAGGCCCAGCGAATCAGTTCATGCATCGAGAAAACCGATTTGCGCTCGGATAATAACGCAATGGCATCATCGAGTGCTGAGTAGGTATGTGATGGCAAGGCAGGTTTAAAATGATTGCCTCGTGTTTTGGCATCCGTAATGAGTGTATCGGTATTAAGATGAGCATCCACAGCAGATAGTTCCCAACTTTTAAAAATCTCTTCGCGGGTCAGCTCCTCCAGCTCTTTGTATTTGGCACGACTCACATCCATCACGTGTTTCGAATACACATAATCTTCAATGCCCTGGCCTTTCATGATGTCTGTGATGTCTTGATGACGTTTTGAAAACACTTCAATTTGATTGCGTGTAATTCCCTTGATTTCAAACAAGCCATCCAAACTAGTTTGTTCAATGCGATATCCTAATTGTTGAAGTTCAATGGCAAAGGAATTGCGGTATATCATCCCTAAGGTCATTTTGAGCTGATAGATTTGCTCACTGGAAAGAGAGCGCCATTGCCCATCCTGCAATTGCACCATGTTCATCACCACTAAATGAATGTGTAAATGCGGGTCTTTGGCGCGGGATAAATCGTGAATAAACCCAGCGGCAATGAGATTATCTAAACTCATGTGTTGCAATTCACCCTGGACCATCAAACGCACCCGTGTTCCATACCGTTGCAAATAGTCAAACATAATAGAAGCGGCTTTGACATTGGCTTCAATGATGCGCTCATCCCCGCCGTAAAGACAAATGAGAGAAGCTGATTTGCACGCCGCGACTGTTAAATCATAACCCGCACGATGAACGATTTGACCATTGGCAATGCGACCTAATTGAATCTCATCAGAAATCTTACCTTCCAGCAATTCACCAAATCGATTGATATCGACTTTACCTGCAAGATTTAAAGCTTGTGCGCCTTTACCTAACCAAAAACTATTGCCTATGGTTTCCGATGTACCACGTTCATAATAGTTTTCCTGCTCGTAATAATGTTTAGCGCCTTTAGCGTCTTTGAGGGTGTAGATGGAAAGCATGAATAAAATTGAATAGTTTAGAAATTAGTTATTAAAATATTAAAAGAGGTTGAGCCTTTATCGAATTATTATAGAATAGAACAGTTTTTCGCAACGACATTCCAAACCTTATATTTGTCGTCATCATGATTATCTTCTTGAATTACAGAAGCTTGTTTTTGATTTTCTTGTAACGGTTTATATGGTTTTGATGTGCTGGATGATGCCACGCTTGCTGGTAAATTTTGAGTTGATGCTTGTGTTAGTAATAATTCTGACTCATAATCCATCGCCTCAGAAGAACGCCAACACACACCCACCTCCACACTACATCGTCCCATTCTATTTTCTCGATACTCAGCAATACATGCTCTGTCGCGCGGTGTAATTTCCAAGTATTGCTGTAATGAAACAGAATCGTTTGGAACGGAAATACCTGTTTCATGCACAAAAGCCTGTATTCTCTCTTTTACTCGAATTACTGCTGAGTGTTTTTCATCATAATTTATCTTACATATTGCCAGTGCTTCTTGATATTTCTCTGAAGCTTCTTGCAACCTACCTGCTCTTTGGAGTATCAAACCCCATAACTCTAACGTTATAGCTACATCAGTATGAAATCTGCTTTGCAACGTGTTTGTTTTAATATTCAATACATTTTCAATCATTTTCAAAGCATCTTCATGCTTTCCACAAATAGATAAAATATTGGCTAATTCGTGGTAATTATCTGCCATATTACATCGTATGGAAGGTGAGGAATCAGCTAAGGGTTTATTAATTTCTAATGATTTCTCATAATAATCTTTAGCCATTCCCAATTGTGCTATTCCTTGGTCGTAAGATTCCCTGTTGGATAGCATTAAAATAGCTGGCCTAGATAGGGTGTTGCCGATTTGGTGCAATGTAACAGCTTTATCCAAATCGGTGGTATTATCATCAGGGCTAAATACAAAATCTAAAGCTTTTTGGTAAAATTTTCGCGCTTCTTCAAAGTTTGTTTGTACAAAATAGCTGTTACCAAGCTGATGATAGGTAGCCGCTCGCCACCCAGATAACTTACCGGTTTCAGGTAAAATATCAAGAAGCGGGGTTAGTAGTGCAATAGCAATATTGTTGTTAGATAATTCCAATTCATGGTATAAAGCTAAACAATGGACCAATTTAATATAAGGTTCTTTAATAAAACCATTATTTTTTAGCTCATTCCTAGCAATATGATCAACTAGACTTGTCACATGGCTAACAAGTAGGCTCAATTCTTGTTGTACAATCGAGCGGGGAGCAAGCTTGTTATACAAAAAACTTTTTTCCATTGAATTTAAAAGCTGGATTAACAAATTAGGATAGACTTCTAAAGCACTGCCCATCATATTTTTATCTCTTTTTTCATAATGGTAACGCGCCGTATCTTGAACCAATCGATGAATAGCTATTGCTTGTTTTTCATCTTCTTGTATCAATGAATATTTTTTTAATGAAGCAATGACTCTTCCAACATGTTCAGACCCTTCTTTTAAATAATTATCTAAAGCCCATTGGTCTAAAAAGCTTCTGGGAATATTATTGGCATGTAAATAAGAAATCGCTACTAACAATGTACGTACATCTGGTTTACTTGATTGAAGCCCTTTTGCTTCAAGTTCCTTTTCTATCACTTCAATGGATAGATTCCACGTCGTCATAATATTTAAACGGTTGGCTTTTTCTGTAGTATCTGCCGGTAATTCATTTTTCTCTAAAATACCAGAATCATTTTTAAATCGTTCAAGGTACTGCTCAGTTGTACTGCTCGTATTTTTGACAAAAGCAGCCATTTGTGCGACCGCAAGCGGTAAATACCCTCCTTCCTTCATTAGCTCATCAACTACGCCTGCTTCACTTTCTGGCCTTCCACTTAGCTCAAAGTACATTTTCCGCGCTTGATCCGGCGTTAATATATCCACCGGTATTATTTTTGCATTCCAATCGCTTCGACGGGATGTCACCAACACCAACCCACCCGTAGGTGGCAAATAACACTCAATTTTTTCCCTCAATTCAGCATTGTCAATCACCATAAGCCAACCTGAATTTTTAGCTAAATAATCATTTAATCGTCGAGAAATATCTTTAATATTTTTTTCATCACGAATACCACAATCCCAAGAAAATTTTCGGTATTCTTTTAAAAAACCCGCCTCATTTTCTGCATTGAGCCAAATGCACGATGTAAATTTATTTTTATTACTATGTAAAAAATCTTTGGCCAATTCTGTTTTACCCACACCACCTAAACCAGCCATAGCAGCTAGTACAACTGGTTTCCGTTTTTCATTCGAAAAAAAATATTCTTCTAACGCTTTAGTAAATTCTTGTCGCTCAACAAAGCTGATATTGGGTGATGGTAAGTTCCAAGCTTTAGGTAATTTAATAGATGGCTCGGGTGGATGGTTGTGCGTACCACCCACATATATATTTCCCTCTATCGTTCCATAGTTTTCTACTTCCTTTGTAATAAAAGTGGCCGATGAAGAAGAGGCGCTGTTGTCTTCCACTACTTCCTCAATGCCTTGATTTTTGATTAAAACTTTTTTACGGGGTTATTATTCCCAACCCCCTCTTGTTTACCCTTACCCTTATCGTGTGCTTTACTTCCCGACCCATCGGCCGGTGAATATTGGTGTGTCGATAATTTAATGCCAGAGGTTTTAAGATTGTCTATTTGAATATCCCCTGTTTTTGCACCCTTTTCAATTCGAAGACCCACTACTTCTTTAAACGTTTCTTTCACTTTATCAAGAAGCTGATGGATATCTTCCATTGGGTTATCTTGGTTGATTAAATATTCCGGTATCTCTGCAGCAATGGTCTCCAGCGTTCCTATCTTAATATTTCCAGTTTGAGCCCCGCTTTCTAGCAACATACCTGTGAGCTTCGTTCGTTTATCATTATCCGCAATACTAAGGGTTAATAACTCTGCTGCACTTTTAGCATTTTTTTCATCGGCTAACCACGTTTCTAGTTTGTTTTGAAAGACACTAACATCCATTCCTTCTTGCAAACAGACCATCGGCACATGAAATGTATCTTGTTGAATCGTGTAACTCAATAAATATTGCGCAACATCCTTGTCAATATTTAATTCTTTCCAATTGTTTTTTAAAGCTTCAAGCCTTTCAGGATGTTTTGAGATATCGATCAAACCATTGTAAAAGGTTTTTAGAAACGCTTGAGCTGTGAATAAAAAATGCCTTAAAGCCAAGCTCGATTGATTATCATATTTAAGGCTTTGTTGGAAATGCCCCAAGACTTCTAAATTATACGTTTGTTGCTGTAAACTGACTTTCAATTCTCCTTGAGGTTTCTTTCCAATACTTTCATCCAACGCATCTTCATCTTTGGTTTTAAATTGATAGCGACCCTCTTTAAAATCCGATTCCTTAAAAAACACATCCCGTTGATTCCCCAAAGGCCAATCGGTTAATAATACAAGTTTAGGATTGTTTTGGTTGGCCTCAAAATACTCAACCATCCCAGCTGTACCATGGGCACGCTTTAAAAATAAACCTGGTAAACTCCCCCAACCCCCTAAATTCCCATCTATCGTATAAATACTCCCCACCTGCTGACCAAATGTATTAATCCTATTGGGATAAGATTGATACGTCGTAATATCCAATACACTTAAATCAAAAGGCCCAGGAATATTAGGTCTTAACTTCTCCATCGCTTCACGGGGGCCTGGATTCTCAAACGTCACTGCAAAGGCTTGTGGATAATCTAAATAACGATGGCAATGAAAAACCGATAAACTCGCTAAAAATGCCCCTAGGGAATGGCCGGTAAAAGAGACTTCATAACCTTCTTCTTTGGCTTTTTTAACAACATCATCCACCACTTTAAAAGCCGCTTCTTTTTGTGGACTGTTTCCATTAAATACTACACCGGCCACATCCTCCCATACCGCACCAGCACTATCTGTTCCTCGAAAAGATACCACCCTTTGCTTTTGTGTTACGTTTTCATAAACAACTGCAAAAAAACCCGATGTTCCGGAGCGTTTCTCCTTAACAACCCACTCACTTGCTTTAGGTACGGAGTCATCTTTGAATAACCCACTTTCTCCCCGATAGACATGTTCGCTCATTTTGAGATAAGCATAAGCACTTGCACGTGTCACTGGCATCATTACCTTCCTAAGCAAATAAGATTAAAACAACATAATGGAAGTTAACCTAGATGCTGATGAGAGCGCAAGCAGAAAATTTTTATTTCAAGCATTGATTGCGCTTTGCCTTATTATTAATAGAATTAAATCATTTACTTTCCGTTTTTTAAGATGTATTTTGAAGAAAACTGAAGTGGACTACTGGTTTCTATCACAGGAACTTCTGTGCCGGTATTGTGGGGATTGCTAATGGTATAACGTTTGTAAGTTCCCGATTCAATAACTGTTACATTTTGGATGGATTCGACAGTTATTTGCGAGGTATCTATTTTTAGCTGTCCAGGTTCTTTTTTATCTTCATCTAAGCAAACAGTTTTAGGTAACTTCAACTCATAAAGACCCGCTCTGGAGTGTATTAAATGACAATCTTGCGCATCAGTGCGATCTTTAAAAAAGAATTTTTTTTGATAACACAAATCCTCAGCAATCTCTTTAAAAAAATCTTTATTAAATTCTCGTGCCAATGTTCCTTGCCTAGCAATACGACCCGTGGGTGCAATCATATAAACGGTTACCGCCCCTTCATGGATGCTGGAGTATTGAGTAGTAAGGGGGTTATTGCTAAGCATATATCAACTCTTATGAGCTATATTTTCCACTATTTTACATTAAATTAATATGATGTGTTGGGGGGGGGCAAAGTTCCTTTGTGCGAAGTTTCATTTACGTAATGGATTGCACTTTGTCTTATTATTAATAGAATTAAATAATTTACTTTCCGTTTTTTGAGATGTATTTTGAAGAAAACTGAGGCGGACTGCCGATTTCAATCACCGGGACTTCTGTGCCGGTGTTGTGGGGATTGCTAATGGTATAACGTTTGTAAGTTCCCGATTCAATAACTGTTACAGTTTGGATGGATTCGACGGTTATTTGCGAGGTGTCTATTTTTAATTGATCTGCCTCCCCTTTTATTGTTGCAGGTTTCTCACCTAAATAAGCATTTTTAGGTAGCTTCAACTCATAAAGACCCGCTCTAGAGTGTATTAAATGATAATCTTGTGCATCAGTGCGATCTTCAAAAAAGACCATTTTTTCACCTGGCAATTTAGAAACAACCCATGCAAAAAAATCCTTATTAAATTCTTGTGCCAGTGTTCCTTGCATGGCAACACGCCCTGTAGGTGCAACCATATAAACGGTTACCGTCCCTTCATTAAGGCTTGAATAGTGGTGCGTGAGTTTATTCTTAAGCATGTACTACCTCGTTAAACTTCATTTTCCGCCATTTCACATTAAATTGCAACACGATGACCGTGGTCTTTCAGGGAGTAAAAACCCTTTTGAAACCATATAATCCGCTAATGGCTGGCTCATTTCTTCTATAGCATTCCAGTCTGCATATGCGCGTACTTTCCCCAGAGGAAGCATAAAAACTACATACGGCAGGCGTTTTATACGGATGCCCATATCTTCTGCGATGCTATGCTCTGAAATATCATCAAATACTGTTGTTTTAAACTCTTCGGTAGGACTGGCAAATGCATCGTCATCAGAGCCGCGCCAACTCGCTAGAGGCACAATCCCATTAATTTGACTCGCACTGAGTCCTTGAGCAATGTGTAATACATGGATAAGGTCGTGCATTATCAGAATATGAAGCGGGTAATACCCTATTTGCCTATCCCTTCGAATAAACACAGCACCACCAAACATGCGCCTTTGTGCAACAGTTAAGCCTAATTGAACGTTTTCATAATTTTGTATAAATGCCATATTTTCATTCTTTGTGAGAGGAATGATAAATTCCATCCGACTGGCAGAACCTTGATTTCGTTCCAACTGATTTAATCTAATATATTGTTCATCGGTAAGCTGTGTATCGCATAATGCATCCTGCATGGTTTGATTTAACTCTCCTAACTGTGCTTCTCTTACCACGTGAGGATTCCCATTGTCTCCTTCTAACGCCCAGGAATTAACATCGTTAACTGGTCCAGTGATTAACCCCATGATGTCTTGAGACCGCCTCATCATTAATCTTAATACTTTTTGATGGTTCAATACTTGAGAGAGTTGTGATATTAATCTCTCTTGCGTTAACCCCAGACAAGCCGCTCTATAGCAATGAATCAATAAACGATTGTGAGCAATAGGTAAAAGTTGCTTATTTTCAAGACTTGAGTCACGTGTAGGGTAAACCATGATATGCTGATTTAAACCTTGTAATAACTGGCGAATGTTATCTTGTGGTTCATGATTAATAAGCCAGGTAATATGCTCATCAAACAGCTGATGTAAATCGCATAAATGGCGATCCAGCATAAGTGCCCGATTTATTGCTTCTTGTTGAGCACTAAGCGGTTGTTCAAAATCGATATGTTGCTGCAAATACCGGGCTATTGTGTTAACCACAACGACTTCAATACCGTTTAATAAACGGATCAGTTGCCAAGGGGTTGCGTCAATAGGTACTTGAATACCAGGGAAACGAATGCCCATGTCAATCACACAACGACGTATTTCCTCTAAAAGGATTGAGAATCGCCCACGTAATGTTTCAATTTGTTCTGGAGTCATGAGTACAACATTAATATGACTTATCTTATCCTCATATTAACTTAATAACAAAATGACCTATTACCATAATGTGGGTTTTGTAACAAATAATGGGGCATGGGCTTGGATGAGTGAAATTGACGTTAACGTTAAGTTTTATATACCCACGAGTGTATCGTACTGCGTTACCAATTGATTGAGCTCTTTATTATCTTCAATGGGGCGCTCAATAAAAGGCTCAGCGATCTGGGGATACAGCTTGTGTTCAAATGAGGACTTTGCAATGGGCAAATCCCCCTTTAATTTTACAAATGCCATTAAATCAGGCAATCGCATAATCTCCGACATCAATACCGTCGGTTTTGATTGAAGCTGGCTTTGCTTTGAGTGTTGTTTTTGAGTGCCCTCAAGTGTACTCACACTTTCTAAAATCACTTCCACTTCTTTATCCCCTAATTGTTTAGCGCTGTAAGCGGCGGAAGCTTGGTCATTGCAGCGAAAGTAAACACCGGTATTGCAATTATCCATGATAATCTTGGCCCCATGCTCACCGTAATGTTCATAAATTTGTGCATGGGATTGTGCGCCCAATACAATACCCACCCCATTTTTGCGCACTGTGGATAGCGCTGTATCAATGCTCGGTAGTTTATAAAGAGTTGGAAATTCATCCATGAGAAAGAACAGTCGATGGTTAAGATTGGGCTTTAAATCCATCGCTGCGGATAAAAACAAATCCAACCACAACGTTAATAACGGTCGAAGACTGGCATGATAACGTGAACAAGTCGTGATAAAAACACATTGACCTTTTTTATCTGGATTTTTCACCCAATCGCGAATAGAAAAAGGTTGCCCATCTTTGGGCAAATACTGCATACTTTTTAAATAACTGGAAAGAACCGCTTTGACGGATAAC
>CAYUEL010000088.1:0-8871 GCA_964443025.1 uncultured Gammaproteobacteria bacterium
CTTGTTGATTTGATTGAATATTCAAATGGGTATTAGCCATATAGGCTCCTGGTAATGCCTTGTATTGTAACAGAAAGCAACAGACATACCTCCTAAGGGTTGATTTTTATCCTTTTTAGTTAGAAAATATACTTATATACTTACAAGTAGAGGTACTTTATATGGGCGGCCCGAAATTTGAAGCTGTTAAAGAGAGTTTTAATGCGACCACGCGGGCGCTTCTAGCGCGAGAAGATATACCCCATGAATCCAGACTTTTCATTTCATGCCTGCCTAATATGCTAGACGAGAGCGAAAAATTTTGCATTAAAGCGAGGGAAACAACCCCACCCATGAATGCAAAGGTGTTTGATTTAATCCCTGATAATAAAAATCACATCCGCAACTACTGGGCCACTGCTCTTGCAAGCAACATGCGTGCATGTACCACCCCCGCTGATCTTACAGAAAAAGCAAAACAAGTCATTCCTTGGTCAGAAGAGTTGTTTAATTATCTTGCTGAAAAAGAATTAATCACATGGACATCCGAACAAAAAGATCAATTCAATGTTGCAGAATCCGTATTAGATAAACAGCTTCAGGATGCTATCACCGACTTTTATACAGAGAAATTACAAAATATAACATTGGCAGAATTTTTAGAATTGCCGACTCATCAGCATGGATCTTCAGCCTTACGTGATCCTGTGGCCAATGCTATCCCTGTTATAGAGCAAAAAATTAGCGAGGGATCTAATAATATAAGATACCAAGAATACAAACGGTATGGCGCCCTCACAACTGAGCTTCTGCAATTTCATGAGACCTTATGTAATCATGTAGATTCTCCTGATATAGGATCGATGTGTGCGCCTCATATTAGCTCGCTCACGACACTTATCAATCAGCCAAACTATATTGTTGCGTATGGTACACAACACATGGAATCGCTCCGAAGATCCACATGTGACCGGTACTTCCTGGGTATGCAACTGCTGATCGAACAAAGGATCATTAGCAATGCCCCTCACAACAAAGTTGCCGAAACACCACGGACCATTGTGTGTGGAATGGATATACCCATGTCATTACCGTTTGGTAAACCTAAAGGAACACGTGCACAAGAAAATGAGATTCTAAAAAACATGCTCGATACTTTTCAACTGTTGGCGATGCGTGTTGACGGTAAAAATAATCGCGAGATTTATTCATTGGCTATTGAAACAATCAATACAAGCATACAAGAGTTGAAAAAAATCAATCGTACCAATATAGTTGGGTCCTTAGAGGGATACCGTAGTACACTGGAAAACAAAATAAATATAATAGATCGTAAAAATGCCGATAAAAAAGACAACCCTGATAGCGGCCCTCCAGCAAGATTCAGAAATGTTTCAGGACCCTAAACTTTCTTCAAAATATGCGTACTGACTGCTGCGATGAATTTACTGTAATTCACGGTAGTGAGATTTTCAAGTTTTGCTTCGACTTTGCCATTATTCTCGAACACATGTAATAAACTATGCACTAACAATGGAGGTTCAATTTTAATAATGGTTTGTGATTCATCATCAATATACACTTCCGTTAAACGTTTTTTAATTTCAAGTACAACGCTTGTTTGCTTTGCTTTATTTTCACCGATATCAAATACGATTTGATCGTATTCAAAACCAAATACAGTTTGAGAAGGTAATTCGTTACCGTATTTATTTTTAACGATGGCATAAAAAAATGTTGTATCCATCCCCAACAACCCACTGAATGAAAAATATTTTTCTATCAAATTAAATGTGTTATCAGAAATCTTACCCTGTGTTTTCGCTGATAATGCTTTTAGTCCTTCCCTAAAGCGCTCAGAAATATTACCACCTTCTAATATGAGTTCATTGGGAGGTAATTTAAAAATAACTTTATTCACTTCATAATCGGGATAAATATTTCCATTGGGATCCAATGAAAGTACTTTAAGCAGATCAAACAATTTAGCATGCGATGCTCGTTCTGTTTTCTGGGCAATGTGCGAATGCGCCGTTAACATCGGCGAAAAAGCTTGTGTTCCATAACGTGCATCACCTTTCCAGATGGTAAAATAACGTTGCATAAAGGCTTGTTTACGTTGCGATTCAGGTAATGTGTAATAGAGTTCTTCAAATGATTCTGGCCAAAGATCGGATAAAATTTTTGCCATCATGTATATAACTTCTGCCGGCAATTTTGGATCTTTTTCTTCAATTTGACAAGCCCAATCGAGAATGTTCAGTTGTTTTTGAGTATTTATATCCGTATGACGAATCAACTCTGTGCGCAGCTCAGCCAACTGTTCTTGCGTGAGCTTAACATTAGGCTCAAGGCGGGGAAACAGGCGCGCACATACCTGATTAAAAGGTAAATCCACTTGCGCAGGCTTGTTAAACCAGCTTACTTGGCTACCCGATTGTGTTTTTTTACCCGAATGTTGGATAAGCTGTAGTGTTTTGTAGTACATGCGAAGATTATAACTGATATAATCAACAGTCCCAAACTACCTGAGGTTATTTTCTATGCGCTCCAATAACCGCGCCCCAAACGAATTACGTCCTATTCAATTTACACGTCAATATACCCGTTACGCCGAGGGGTCGGTGTTGGTCGAGTTTGGTGATACTAAAGTATTATGCAATGCCAGTATTCAAACGGGTCAAGTGCCTCGGTTTTTAAAAGGAAAGAACCAAGGTTGGGTAACCGCGGAATATGGCATGTTGCCGCGTGCCACACATGAACGTTCCGAGCGCGAAGCGGCAAGAGGCAGGCAAGGTGGACGAACGTTAGAAATTCAACGGTTAATTGGACGTAGTTTGCGCGCTTGCGTGGATCTATCAGCCATTGGCGAAAATACCATCACCATTGATTGCGATGTATTACAAGCCGATGGTGGCACACGTACCGCGGCTATTACGGGCGGATGCATTGCGCTTTATGATGCTATTCAACAACTCGTGAATTTGAGTGTGGTTAAACCCTCCGCCTTTTTACAGTTTGTAGCCGCTGTATCTGTTGGTATCTATAAAGGGCAAGTGTTGCTCGATCTCGCTTACGATGAAGACAGTCAGGCTGACACAGACATGAATGTAGTTATGAATGACAAACAGCAATTTATTGAAGTTCAAGGAACGGCTGAATCGAAGGCTTTTACTTCGTCACAATTGATTGCCATGTCGGAACTCGCACAACAAGGCATTCAATCGCTTCTTCAAATGCAAAAGAATTGCATAAATTGCATAAAATAAGTTAGATTAGTCACTTGACATAGCGTCAAAATTCAATCACAATAGTTTCTTTTTTGTAGTAAGGAAATGAATATGCCTCAAACCCATACATTGGAATCCATTGATAATCATATATGTGAATTGTGTAACCTGAATCGTATTTCTGAAGCACTTGACTTCATTCAAGAAGAATTAAGAAATTCAACCAATCCCAATTCTAGTGCCTTGTATACTCGTTTATTCGAGCACCTTGACTGCATCACTGAAAATCACCCTGCATTTTCTGTACGAACTCGTGAAATAGCGCGTGCGCACTACGATGCCGCCTTGTCAAGAGAGACACAAGCAATATCAACACCCGATCTAAGGTCTAATCAGAGAACTATATTATTACCACCGCTGCCCCCTGCATTACCTTCGTTGCAACAACCCTCATCCCCTTCTCCCGTGACTAGTCTATTTTTAGTAAACCCCAATTTTCCGCGATATCAGATCACCGAGGGGCAAAGTCCGCTACCTCCATTTGAAACATTAAGGAATGGGGTTCAGGAACGTCTGCCACAAACAGGCATCAACGAAGAACAACTACCTCCTATCCTGCGGCAAGGGATATAATTAGACTTCTTTCGAAAGAAGTCTAATTCTTTACCGAGCGTTCATTCCTTTGCTTGCTCGTTGCATTTCTTCTTGAGGTGCTTGTGTGTTCGCAACTGCATTCTCAACCGGCTTAACTTGATTAAACAATTGCTCTTTAATGAAAGCATTTGCACTGGGTTTACCCGCCTCTTTCCAAGAGTTCAATAAGCTACCATCGGTGAATGCTTGTAAAAACTGCTTGAATTGTTCATCAGAAACCGGGTAGTTGCGAATATGTATCATCGCATAAGATGCTAGGAGCACCGTATCATTCGAGCTTGCCCCTGCTGTATAGTTGCTCATGAGCGCATCAACTCGCTCTTGGCTAGTGGTCTTTTTGAGGATAACTCGAGCACCTTCTGCAGTTTGAGTTTCTGTTACCATATTTCATCTCCTTATTAATTTCTTAACTTCCATTGCTCAACATTTTACCATAATGATATTAGCGATCACACCACTTTTCAGATAGAATAGTACTCATGAATACCGCGCATACATTCATTCAATTAGCCTTACAATACGATGTATTAAAGTTTGGTGATTTTAAATTGAAATCAGGACGTCAAAGTCCTTATTTCTTTAATGCAGGATTATTTAATACAGGCCATGCATTAAAATTATTGGGCGAATGTTACGCTGATGTATTAGAAGCCAGTGGTATTCGCTACGATATGTTGTTTGGCCCCGCATACAAAGGCATTCCGTTGGTCAGCAGTTTGGCGATTGCATTGGCAACCAAAGGACACGATGTTCCTTATTGTTTCGATCGTAAAGAAGTGAAAACACACGGTGAAGGTGGTGATTTAGTGGGCGCACCTCTCAAAGGACGTGTGATCGTTACCGATGATCTTATCACCGCAGGCACTGCCATTAACGGATCAGTCAATATTATCCAGCGTGAAGGGGCTACATTAGCCGGTATTATTATTGGGTTAGATCGCTGCGAGCGGGGACAAGGTACTCAATCGGCTGTTCAAGAAGTGTCCGCGCGTTATGGCGTACCCGTATTAACCATCGCAACGTTTAATGATTTGTTGCAACATCTACGCCATCGTCCAGAATTACAACTCTATTCCAAAGCCATGGAAGAGTATTTCGCAACGTACGGCATCACATAATCAATTGCGATACAAAGATGATAATAATCGCAACAGGTGATACATAACGTATTGTAAATCTCCAACAATTAAACAACGTTTTATTTTCCATGGCCAATGCTTTTTGAGCAATGTGTTTATCAACTTTGTAACCTGCAAAAATAGCAAATAGGAAGCCACCAATGGGCAATACAACCCTCGTGGGAAATTCCGTTGCTAATGTAAAGAATGTAAAATGCCCAAAGACTTTGATATCTTGCCAATGATTAAATGACAACAACACGGCAATACCCATCAACCAAGCAACCACACCGACGATGCAAACCGCAACAAAACGACTGATATGTAATTTTTCAGCGATGATAATCACCAAAGGTTCCGCTAATGAAATGGAAGAGGTGATCGCTGCAAAAAATAATAACAAGAAAAAGAGTGAACCAATCACTTGTCCACCGGGCATTTGTGCAAATGTCATGGGTAATACTTCAAACATCAAACCTGGACCCGATTCAGGTTCCATATTAAAACCGAAAAGTAAGGGGAAAATAGCCAACCCTGCCAGCAAGGAAACAGAAGTATCTAACACCACAACCTTTGCAAGATTCAGTGTGACAGGTGTTTGCACCGGCAAATAAGATGCATAAGTAACAATACAACCCGCTCCAACCGCTAAACTAAAAAACGCCATACCCATTGCAGCTATTACACTTTCTGCTGTTACTTCCGACCAATCAGGTACAAACAAAAATGTAAAACCTTCGCTAAAATTACCATTAAACATGCCATATATCATTAACATGATTAGGATGATGATCAGCGCGGGCATCATTATTTTGGCAGCACGTTCCAAACCTTTTTCAATACCGAATGCCACAATACCCATGGTTAATACCATAAAAATAGTGTGTAGAATTAATAATTCCCAAGGGTTCGCTAAAAAGTGACTCCAAACTGCAGCAATTTCAATATGATCATAGGTATGAAATAACCCAATCATGGTCTTATAAAGATAACCAATGGACCAACCCGATACAACGCTGTAAAACGATAAAATAACAAGCAACCCCAACGCGCCCCACAGCGCTAAGAAACGCCATTTTCGCGAAGCGTCCGATACGCGCGCCATCATGTCGATACAATCCATGGGATTTTGATGTCCGTAATGGCCAATCAATGCTTCCGCCATCAAAACTGGGATACCAATTAATAATACACAACCTAAATAAATTAATACGAACGCGCCACCGCCATTCATACCTGCCACATAGGGAAACATCCAAATATTACCCAATCCCACTGCGGCACCGGCTGTTGCAAGCACAAATCCAACGCTTGAAGACCACTGGTCAGCACCTTGAATTAAGTTTTTGCTTTTGAAAAATCCCATTTGATCTCCTGACTTATCCGTTTAACCCTATTAATCAGCTCATCTTGTATTTAATCCTGGTTCGGTCATAATATCACCTTAGCTCGAATATTTCATGGGATTTTGCTGTTTCCGTAAAAAATTAGGTATATATATCGGGGTAAATAGCATGTACTTGGGCACAAGATACTGCAGGGCAATTTTTTATATTTTATGTCTAATTGCAACGCCTGCTTTTTCCAAACAAACAATCTATATTGGTGCAGGTCAAACCAATAGCATTTACGCAACCGTCGCGTTTGCGCTGTGCAATATTATTGAAGAAGATGCCATTTTACAAAAAGATTATGATTGCGAAGTGGTGCATACATCCAGTTCATTAGCAAACCTACAAGGACTTTCGAGCAAACGGCTTCATCTGGCAATTGCTCAAGCAAACACGCTGCAACATGCGATTCGCGGAACGGGTCACTTCACACACGGCGGCGGCGATCCCCACCTGGGTATTTTATTTCCTTTGTATCCCGAATCCCTTAGTATTTTAGTCACTCAAAAAAGCCACATGACCCAACTCGATGACCTTCGCCATAAAAACATTAATATTGGTAAACCATTTGCTGATCAACGCGCCAGTATTGAACTGTTGATGCGTTCACGCGGTCTATCACGCGGAGATTTTGAAAGTTTTCATGAAGAAGATAATCAACAAGTACTACTTCAACAACTTTGCAGTGGAAAAATCGATGCCGCTATCGTGATGACTGGCCACCCCGTTTCTCAATATAAATCTTTGATGGATTCATGTGAATTAGGTCTGGTTTCATTAGATGATAATCTCATTAGCCAAGTGTTACAACACGAAACTCTATTATTTCCGATAGAAATTGCAAGCAGCATTTACAACGCGGACGATACGTATGCTAAAACATTTGCTGGCATGGCTTATTTGGTGGCAGAACCTGATCTTGATCCTTATTTTACACATAATCTATTAGTGGCCGTTGAAAGAGAAGAGAAAAAATTGCAGGCCAGTCATCCCGCCATGCGGCAGTTTTCAATAGCACAAACGCCTTATGTTAAACAATTACCACTTCATTTGGCGACAAAAATATATTTTGGGATTCCCGAAGATTATGATTAAATTGCGCCAACAGGGGCACGTCTAATTTATTTTTTAACGTTTGAATATTTTCTTCGTAAGATTGCATCTGCGGATCTACTTGTGTTGCAACCCAACCTTCAATGTTGATATTTGCTTGTTTTAATGCGTGTAATGATAGTAGCGCATGATTCAAACAACCTAAACGCATCCCCACTACTAAAATAACAGGAATATTGATCGCTTGCATTAAATCAAGCATTGTCTCATGTTGATTGATAGGCACCAAAACACCACCAGCACCTTCAAGCAAACATAATTGCGCTTTGTTCCATTGTTCTTGTATGGCATTTACAATGACATCAACGGAAAGTGATTTGTTTTCAAATGATGCAGCCAAATGCGGGCTGATAGGACGTTCAAAATAAAAAGGAGTAATTTTTTCACAAGGTAATTGAAAGGTGCTCGCTTGTTGCAACAATAAAGTATCTTCGTATCCTCCGCAAGCGACAGGCTTCAAACCTAACGTGCTGATATTATTTTCAGAGGCTTGTTTTAATAATTGAACGGTAACATAGGTTTTCCCGCAATCTGTATCGGTACCTGTTATAAAATACTTACCGTTTTTTAGTAATGGCATCGATGGATATCCTTACTTCATTATCATGTACATGTTGTTTTGGTTTAACGGGTTTATACGCTAATCCGTAAATGATTTCAAAACTCAATGGATACAAACCACTTTCCAGTGTATCCGAGCGGTAATCGCTTAAAAATATTTCAAAACCTGCTTCTTCCATATCCGGTAAAATTTTATTTTTATCATCGTATGTAAACATCAACCGTTCAACGTCCATCACAGGAGCTTGAAATCCAAATGCTAATAGCGCATCACCTATATTGTGTAAATCTGGGAAATGTAGTTGTGGATGCCTCATTTCTTTAAGGCTATCAACTCCGAGAAGCGTAAAGATAAAAATACCATCCGGTTTTAATAAGCGTATGACTCGTTGTAACATTTGCTCAAAATCTTCATGGATCATTAAATTTGAAACCACTAAGTCAGCTTCTCCATCATCTTTCACATCAGCATTAGGGTATTTTTCAGATAACTGTTGAAATAGATCATCTCGATGATCACTCAAATTAAGCACAATGCTAGGATTTATTTTAATAAATTCTAACCTTTGCAATATTCGTTTAGCAATGGTTTGATGTAAGATTGAATTGTGTTTTTTCATGGGTTAATTGCTTTAAAATAAAAATTAATTGATCAATGTCTTTTTCCGTATGATTAGCATTCAGGCTGATACGCAATCGGGGTTCATCTTTAGGAACCGTTGGATAACGCATGCTTGAAACTAAAATACCTTGTTGATACAACATTTCTGATGCCTGTTGAACTTGCTCAATAGAATTAAAAATAATATGCTGTATAGGGGAATG
>CAYUEL010000089.1:0-1890 GCA_964443025.1 uncultured Gammaproteobacteria bacterium
TTCTAAGCGTGGAATCAGCGGTATGACTTGATATGCATCTACACCTAACGCATATAAACGTTGTTGTGATTGCGATTGGCTCGGCCATAATTGGGTGATGCTATCTTGGACATTGCTTGATTGAGGACGTGTATCTAAATTCCACGGAATATCGCAGAAGGTGACACCGTTCAGATCTTTATCCAACGTTGGATTAGGCGTACCGGTATAAACGCTGGCAGTTGCATAGATGGGAACATCATGTGCGTAATAAAACGCAAGTAATGGAGGTATTTGACGTGCTTCGCGTGGCATTGCTGCTAAGAAAACAACATCCACATCTTGGCGTCGACGTGCATCGTAATTGAGTGGCACATTCAATTGCTCAACCAATTGTTTTGCGCGCGCTTCACTTTGATCCACGCCAAGCGCAGATTTAATAGAAGAAGCCAGCTCCGTTCCAGGTGTGAATGTGATTTCATTTAACACACGGCCGCCTTGATCTTTCCATTGTTTCGCAAACGCTTCACTGACACGTTCGCCCCAATCGCCTTCTTGTGCAATGATAATCGCATTTAAATAACCATCTTGCCACGCTTTAATCGCTGCCTGACGTGCTTCATCTTCAGGGGATAAACCAAATTGATACATGTATTTGGGTGCGCCGCGATCAATGTAATTTAAAGCAATAATTGGAATATCACCGGAAGATACTTTCGTGATTTGTTCCACACCACCTTTGGTTAAAGGACCGACGATTAAATCTGCACCGCCATTCACTGCTTTTTGATAGGCAACATCCACTTGTGTGTCATCATGGGTATCAATTACGGTAATTTTAGGTTTATTGCCACCATTTCGTTGATCAAAATAATAAGCGGCTAAGAATCCATCACGCACCGCATCAGCGGAATTGCCTAGGTTTCCTTCCAATGGAAGCAACAATGCAATTTGTTTAGGCTGAAAACCAGTGGTTGCAGCTTGATTCACGCTGGAGGGTAATAATTCATTACCTGGGTGATTATTGTATGTGCTTTTCCAATTTTGTAAGGCTGCAACATATTCAGGCCTAGATTCATTAATATTACGTTCAATGATGGCTAATTCTAACCAACCTTTGAGTGTTTGGCTGGAAGCACTGGCGGCGTAACGTTTTAATTGACTGAGACTTACATGTTGCAACGTTTGCCAAATCATCTCATTATTTTCTTGAATAGCAGCATTACTGGTTAATAAAGCATCCAGTTTTAAGCGTTCGCTGACGCTGCTGATGGGTTGATCCGCTTCCAAGTAAACTTGTGCTTTGATGTCATGGTATTCCGCTAATAATTGTGGTGAAAAATGACTGGTATCGATTTGATTTAAACGTGTTAATGCAGATCGAGAATTATGTGTTGCTAATTGATAACGCGCTTCAACCAAGTATTTAAAATCTAACATGGTGCCCGTGAATTTAAAATTCTTAACTTCAGCGAGGATTTGTTCTGCTTGTGTCACTTTGCGTGCTTTTAATAATGCATTTGCTGTGAAAAGCAAGTTATTTTCATGTTCGGGGCTTTGCGTATCTTGTGCACGTTCCCAATAATATTGGGCGCTTTTATCGGCATCGGCGAGCGTTACATTACTGCTGGCGCCATAGCTTGCTGAACTTACTGAACTTCCATCTTTTTTACAACCAGCAATAGCGCTCATTAAAGTGCCTGCTAGAAATAGTGTTATAATGTGTTTCATTTTCATATTCATGGGTACCCGCTTGAGTTTGTATATTGTTGCAACACCGATAGGCAACCTGGAAGACATGTCCCCACGTGCTCGGCGAATACTGCAAGAGGTTGACCTCGTTGTTGCCGAGGATACGCGTCGGACGCTGACCCTACTTCAGCATTTTAGCATTTCGCAACAGGTTATAGC
>CAYUEL010000089.1:1900-2477 GCA_964443025.1 uncultured Gammaproteobacteria bacterium
CACGCATTCAACGAACATGCCAAAACAGATGGTTTACTAGCTAAGTTAAAAGAGGGAAAGTCAATCGCCTTGGTTAGCGATGCTGGCACACCCTTGATCAGTGACCCAGGGTATTTGTTGGTGGCGGCGGCATTGGATGCTGGCATCAAGGTCGTGACGGTACCGGGTCCTTGTGCGTTGGTGGCCGCACTCAGCATTTCAGGCTTACCCACGGATGCTTTTTATTTTGCAGGGTTTTTACCGGCTAAAGAAACAGCACGTATAAAATTATTAGAAACATTAGCTTCATTGCAATGTACCTTGGTGTTTTACGAATCGCCCCATCGGATACTCGAAAGTTTGCATTCCATGCAAATCGCCTTGGGCGATCGGCAAGCGGTGATAGCGCGTGAATTAACGAAGCAATTTGAAACAGTATTATCAGGCTCTTTATCATCACTGCGTCAACAATTGATTGAAGATCCTCATCAACAAAAAGGTGAATTTGTGGTGATGCTAGCAGGTAATGTATTAAATGAAGATAAGGTGCTCGCAGAAGGGGAACGCGTATTACATATTTTGTTAAAAGATTTGCCAT
>CAYUEL010000089.1:2487-8835 GCA_964443025.1 uncultured Gammaproteobacteria bacterium
AAGAATGTGCTGTACGAGAAGGGGATAAGGAAATAGTGGTATAATGCTTTGAGGCCTTTTACTTGGCTTGACAGGGTATAATAATTTTTACTATAATAAATATTACCATGGGTGTCCAATGAAAATCTATAAAACCCGTATTTTTGCCAGATGGGCAAAAAAAGCTATCTTATTGGATAGTAGTTTGTGGCAAGCTGCTTTGGAAGTTCAACAAGGAAAGATAGATGCTTACTATGGTGCAAATTTGTATAAAAAGCGAATCGCAAATAAGAACCGTGGGAAATCTATAAGTACAAGAGCAATGTTATGTTATGAAAGTAATAATAAACTGGTTTTTTTGTATGGATTTGAAAAATCAGAGCAACCTAATATTTCTATAAAAGAGAAAAAAATGTTGCAGATATTAGCAAGAGATATATTAAATTTAGACGAAAAAAGTATTTTAAATCGATTAGAAACAGGTAGTTTGATTGAGGTGGAAAATGAGCAAAATTTATGAAACCGTATTAGAAACTGCAAAAGATCTTGGGCTTGATCAAATTACTATTCGGGAAATTGAAGCATTAGATATTCCACAACTAAAGCCTATGAAACCTAGGCAGATTAAAAAACTTCGTGAAAGTGCAAAAATGAGCCAGAATGTTATGGCCAGACTATTGAATGTTAAACCATCAACCTATCAAAAGTGGGAGCGCGGGGAAGTTATTCCTAAGGGTGCCAACCTTAAACTTCTGGCTGTTGTAGAAAAGCATGGGGTGGAAAGTCTGTTATAATCGTTGCCTTATGATCATTGGAATAGGCATATGAATATCCTCGGTTTATCAGGCGCTCTTGGGCACGATGCTTCGGCGGCTTTGTTGGTCAATGGCCGCATTGTCGCTGCTGCGGAAGAAGAGCGTTTTATTCGTGACAAACATGCGAAAAATAGAATGGCCATCGAGGCTACCAAATTTTGTTTGGATTATGCAGGGTTAAAACCCACCGATATTGATGTAGTGGCCATTCCTCATGCGCCCTTCCCGTGGACATACGCAGGACGCTGGCATTATGCGAAGCGTTATTGGTATGCGCCGGATCGTGTGTTGGATGCGTTATTTAATGGGAATCGCCGGCACAAACGTTACCGTCAACAAATTGAAGATATGTTGCGTACATTGGGATTTGATTTAACAAAAACAAAAATTCAGCCGGTCGAACATCATTTAGCTCATGCGAGTTCAGCCTATCATTTATGTGGTTTTAAAGAAAAAACTGCCATTATTGGCATTGATGGTAAAGGTGAATATGCAACGACATTTTTAGGTGTGGGTGAAAATGGAAAGATTACAAAGCTCAAAGAATTTTACGATCCTGATTCATTGGGTGGCGTTTATGGTGCAATCACTCAATACTTAGGCTTTGAAATGTTGGATGGTGAATTTAAAGTCATGGGAATGGCGCCTTATGGGGACAAAAATAAATACGATTTTTCAAGACTCATTCGACATGATCAAAAAAGCTTTGAAGTGAATACGTCATTGGTGAACACCATTGGATTACGTCGTTATAAACAAGATGGAATAGGCTATTATTTCAGCCAAAAATTAATTGATTGGTTAGGTCCTAAGCGCGAAGGTGATGAGATTGATGAACCGTATGTTCATTACGCAGCGAGTATGCAACAATTACTTGAAGATGTTACGTTAGAGTTAATTGAATATTATTTGGGTGATGTGATTCGCGAAACAGGAAAAGTATGTTTTGCGGGCGGCGTTGCGCTAAACGTTAAACTGAATCAAAAGATCATTGCATTGCCGCATGTGAAAGAATTATTTGTACAACCAGCAGCAGGTGATAATGGAAGTTCCTTAGGTGCTGCAACCTATGTTGCATGTGAATTAGGTGAAACGGTTCAACCCATGGAACATGTGTATTTAGGTCCAGAATTCACAAATGAAGATTGTATTCAAGCATGTCAACAACATCCGTCAAAACCTCAATTTAAAGTGGTTGAAAACCCTGTTGAAACAGCGGCTGATTTATTGGTATCGGGTCATCCTGTTGCGTGGTTTCAAGGTCGAATGGAATTTGGCCCGCGCGCATTGGGAAATCGCAGTATATTAGGTGATCCGAGTATTCGTGAAATTGCTGATATCATTAATTTACAGATTAAATTTCGTGAACGTTGGCGGCCGTTTTGTCCGAGTATAGCGGAACATGTTGCACCGGAAATCTTACAAACGCAGCATCCTTCGCCTTACATGACCTTCGCATTTGAAGTGAAAGAAACATGGAAAGATCGTATTCCTGAAGTAGTTCATGAAGACGGTACCGCGCGTGCGCAGATTGTGAGCTCGAAAACGAATCCACGTTATCATGCATTGTTGAAAGCAATGGAAGTGCGTAATGGTAATGCGGTATTGTTAAATACTTCGATGAATCGTCGCGGCGAACCGATGGTATGTACACCGCAAGATGCGTTGAATATGTTTTTGAATTGCGATTTAAAATATTTGATGATGCAGGATGTTCTGATATGTAAAGCCCCCTTTTAAGGGGGCAGATTCGCGCAGCGAATCGTGGATTTTTTACTGATCAATAAACTTATCCTGATGTAGCGCGTGCTCTTTGCTTAATGAATGATTCATTGCAAGTAAAACAATCAGCGTGACAGGAATTAATATATCTGAGAAAAGGACTGTGCCAATATTTCCAGACATTGTATTGTGTGCAACAAGCAAATCATATAAGTGAGCGCCCGCAGCGCCGAGGAAGAAGCAACTGGTGGCAATGATCGTTGCTAACCGAAAACCAAAATTAGCGCGAAAAGCGAATAAGCCTAATACACCTAAACTAAGATTTGCCATCGCTACTTCCATTTGAAATGGACTTTGTGGCCAGCCAATGTAGGCTGCGATCATATCCCCAAAAAAGGCGTGCATGATGAAGTTATAAATCCCGTTAACACCAACAGCCAATAACAAAAAGTAGGCCAATGCGATATCCACAGCAAGAACGTGATTTTGTGTTTGTCCACGACCCCAGAGACGAAGACCCACGATCAACGCTGCTAGAATATATAGATTCAAAGCGGGGTTTGATAATATCCAATAAAGCCAGGTCATAGGAATTCTCCCATTCTTGTTCTCGTATGTTTAGTATAGTCTACATAAGAGAATTAAAGCGTTAGGGGTAAGTATGGTAAAATACCCTTGAGCTGATTAGACAACCGCCGCTGTATTGAATACAGGGGAGGAAAGTCCGGGCTTCGCAGGGTAAGGTGCCAGGTAACGCCTGGGAGGCGCAAGCCTACGGAAAGTGCCACAGAAAATATACCGCTGGTAGGCTTTCAAGCCCATCAGTAAGGGTGAAATGGTGCGGTAAGAGCGCACCGCGCGGCGGGTAATCGCCGTGGCAGGGCAAACCCCACCTGAAGCAAGACCAAATAGGAGCCCTTTAACGTGATCCGCGTTGGGTTCGGGTTGGTCGCTGGAGCCTGATGGTGACGTCAGGCCTAGACGAATGGTTGTCCAAGACAGAACCCGGCTTATCGATCAGCTCGCTTTTTTAGTCATTGCGAGGAGTGCGTAGCACGACAAAGCAATCCACTACCTGACAAGAATGGATTGCTTCGGCCTGCGGCCTCGCAAAGACGGGGTATCTTTTCGATCAGCTCGCTTTTTTAGTCATTGCGAGGAGTGCGTAGCACGACAAAGCAATCCACTACCTGACAAGAATGGATTGCTTCGGCCTGCGGCCTCGCAAAGACGGGGTATCTCTCTAGCGTTCGCTGAGGGTGAACTCAACGTGCTATTCTGCCCTCAGAACGCGTCTGCCCTCAGAACGCGAACGCAGTGAGCGATCAGTTGAGTCATCAATTCGTCAAAAATATGACATATTTCCCATCAACCCCCTAGCTTTCTAACTTGCAATTGTTCAATTTTTGACCATACTTACAAAACAGTGGTAGATTGTGGTAAATTGTGGTAAAAATGAGCAGTGCGAGAACGGAGGTAGTCGTGTTTCGAGGTGCGCAACAAATCACGCTTGATAGTAAGGGCCGGGTAATGGTTCCTGCGCGTGTTCGTTCCGCCCTAGAAAAGTATGGTCAACCGCAATTGGTTGTGACCATTGATCTTGCTGAAGCCTGTTTATTAGCTTACCCGATGTCGCAATGGGAAAGCATCGAAGCAAAATTATTAGCATTACCTAATTTAGATGCGCAAACGCGTCAGTTCCAACGTTTGTTGTTGGGTCATGCGACCGAAATTGAAATCGATGCACAAGGACGTATTTTGTTGCCCACTATTTTATGTGAATACGCAAAACTGGATAAAGATGTGATCATACTTGGGCAAGGTCACAAATTTGAATTATGGGATGCAGCGCATTGGCAAAAACGCCGTGAAGCGTGGATACGTGCGGGCGTAAACAGTAACGAATTAACTGAAGTACTTAAAGAAATAAGTTTGTAAAAATGAATACACAATATCAACATGAAACCGTGATGTTAAATGAAGCTACTGAAGCGTTGAACATTCAGCCGCAAGGCTTTTACGTGGATGCAACATTTGGTCGCGGAGGTCATGCGCGTGTGATTGCTCAAAAATTAACAGAAGGTAAATTGCTAGTAATTGATAAAGATCCACAAGCAATTGAGCAAGCGCAAGCATTAAAATCACAAGGTTTTCCGATTGAAATTCGCCAAGGATCGTTTACGCATTTAGCAAAATGGATTCATGAATTAGCGTGGAATCAAATTGATGGTATTTTATTTGATTTAGGTGTGTCATCACCGCAACTCGATGATCCTGAGCGTGGTTTTAGTTTTATGAAATCAGGCCCGTTAGATATGCGTATGGATACAACACAAGGTATAAGTGCTGCGGATTGGTTGAAAGTAGCTAAAGAAGAGGATATTGCAAAAGTACTTAAAGAATATGGCGAAGAACGTTACGCCAAACGAATTGCAAGAAGAATATGTGAAGTACGTCTAACAAAATCGATTGAAACCACGGATCAGTTAGTGGCTGTTATTGCACAAGCGCAACCTCAAAAAGAAAAGCATAAACATTTTGCAACACGATCATTTCAGGCGATACGTATTTTTATTAATCAGGAATTAGATGATTTACAAGTGGCATTAGAACAGGCGATCGATTTATTGCGAAAAGAAGGCCATTTGGTAGTGATCAGTTTTCATTCATTGGAAGACCGCATTGTAAAAACATGTTTTAAAAAAGCGGCAAAAGGAAGTGATATTCCGTATTTCATACCGTTGCTTCATACACAAAGTGATGCAAAGGTGAAATTGTTAGGGAAGTACAAACCGGCATCAAGCGAAACGGCGCGCAATCCGCGTGCTCGAAGCGCGATGATGCGAGTAGTGGAGAAGTTATGATGAGTAGTCCTAAATATGCGGCAAAAAGATCAACACAAAGACAACAATGGCAACAGAATATGTTGCTCAGTATTGTTGGTACAAGTTTGTTGTTGAGTGGTATTGGTATTGTATATGTTAAACATTCTACACGGCAAATGTTCAGTGAATTGCATCAATTGCAAACATCACGCGATCAGTTAAATACCGAGTGGACGCAGTTATTGTTGGAACAAGGCACATTAACCACGGATGGCCGGGTGGATGCAATTGCGCAAAATACTTTAAAGATGCGTGCGCCAAAACCTAAGGATATGGTTTGGGTAAGACAATGATGCGTTTTGGCTTTATGCTCATAGTGCTGGCTTTGCTAGTTCTAGCGGTTGTTGTGCGCATGGCTTATTTGCAAGTGTATAACAGTAGTTTTTTGCAAGAGCAAAGTAACATGCGCGTTATGCGTGTTATTGAACTTGAAGCGCTGCGAGGTATTATCACGGATCGTGATGGAGAACCTTTGGCTGTTAGTACGCCGGTGGATTCAATCTGGTTAAATCCTGATAGCTTTCAAGCAGCAACAGACGAAGAACGTAAACGATTCTTAAAAGCATTGGATTTATCAAATGATTTTCTTACGCAACGTTTAAAAGAAGCGGCGAGTAAGGAATTTGTTTATATCAAACGGCAAATGGATCCGGATTCAGCGCAAGTGATCATGGATTTAGATATTCCTGGTGTTAATCGTCAACGTGAATACCGTCGGTATTATCCCGAAGGAGAAGCCGCTGCGCATGTGGTAGGCGTCGTTGATATTGATGGCGATGGTGTTGAAGGTCTCGAGCTTTTATTTAATGAACATTTGACGGGACAAAAAGGTGCGAAACGTGTGCTCAAAGATCGTCGAGGCCGTATTATTCAAGACATTGAATTATTGCAAGCGAGTGAGCCGGGGAAACCGTAGTAATGTCAAGGCGTAACAGGCCGGCGCCCGC
>CAYUEL010000090.1:0-8718 GCA_964443025.1 uncultured Gammaproteobacteria bacterium
CAACAACCACTTGCCCATAAGAAACACTTTCATCACCACGTACTAATACTTGCCGCTTGGGATTACGTTCTAATTCCGCAGCCACACGCGCACCCAAATCTTTCGGCATCATGGGTGTTGTAGGTTTATCGCTAATGTTCAAGAAGTAATTGCCAATTTTATCAATGCTAATCACCAAGGGTTGCTCAACCTGTTCTTCAATGGTTTTAGAAGCTGCTTGAGGTAAATCCACTTGTACGCCTGATGTTAACAAAGGTGCGGTGATCATAAAAATCACCAGCAATACCAACATCACATCCACGTAAGGAACAATGTTAATTTCCGCAACGGGTTTGTCTTCTGTAAATAAATTCTTTAGCATAATAATTTCTTTTGTAATACGCTTAAGACTTCTTCCCCAAATGTTTGATAACTGTTAACCAAATGATTAATCTGATTTGAGAAACGGTTATAGGCAACCACAGCTGGAATCGCGGCAAATAACCCCATCGCGGTTGCAACTAAGGCTTCCGCAATACCGGGTGCAACCATTGCCAATGTTGCTTGTTGAACACCGCCTAATGCGATAAACGAATGCATGATTCCCCATACCGTACCAAATAATCCAATATAAGGACTTACCGATCCAATCGTTGCAAGCCAGTTAATATTTTTTTGCAAGGTTTCACGTTCACGCATGATCGCAATACGCATCGCACGTTCCATGTGTTCACTGCTGATTTCCGGTGGCATATCTTTCTTTTCAAACCTTAAAAAATCTCGCATGCCTGCTACAAAAATCGCAGCGGTGCTATCAAGATTGCGTTTTCCTGAAGCCAACTTTTGATACATTGTGCCCAATTCCGACCCGGACCAAAACTCTTTTTCAAAATGTTCTGAACGTTGCATCGTTTGCTTTAATAAACGGCGGTATTGAAATATCAATGACCATGAAACAACGGATAACCCTAATAATAAAAGCATAATCAGTTGTACAAGTAATCCTGCATCGGCAAATAAGCGCCAAAGTGATAATTCTGTTGTCATTCATTGTCTCCTGTCGATAAACCAAAATGTAAAAATGCTTGTTTTGTAGCCAGCCGACCGCGTGGTGTACGATAAATATAACCTTCTTGTATTAAAAAGGGTTCTAATACATCTTCAATGGTATCTCTCGCTTCACCAATGGCTGCCGCCAATGATTCAATTCCTACCGGACCACCGTCGAATTTTTCGATAATAGCCAGTAATAGTTTTCGATCCATGATATCAAAACCGCGATGATCCACATCCAAACAGTTTAGCGCATGTTGTGCACTTTGCTGCGTGATGGCGCCATCACCTTTGACTTGCGCATAATCCCTCACGCGCCGTAATAGACGATTCGCAATACGCGGTGTTCCTCGTGAACGTTTTGCGATTTCCTGCGCACCTATTAAGTCAATGGCAATGCCCAAGATATCCGCTGAACGTAACACAATTTCCGTTAATTCCGCAGTATTATAAAATTCTAAACGTTGAATAATACCAAAGCGATCACGTAGGGGGGATGTTAACATTCCTGCACGTGTCGTGGCACCTATCAACGTAAAGGGCGCTAGGTCTAATTTGATTGAACGCGCCGCCGGTCCCTCGCCAATCATGATATCCAGTTTAAAGTCTTCCATCGCAGGATACAAGATTTCTTCTATGGCTGGATTTAAACGATGTATTTCATCAATGAACAATACTTCGTTCGGTTGCAGGTTCGTTAACAACGCAGCTAAATCGCCGGCTTTATCAAGAACAGGACCGGATGTTGTTTTAATACCCACATTCATTTCATTCGCAATGATATTCGCCAGCGTGGTTTTACCCAAACCCGGCGGCCCATAAATAAGCGCATGATCCAATGCTTCAGCACGTCCCTTGGCCGCACGAATAAAAATTCCCATCTGATCTCTGGCAGTTTGCTGACCAATATATTCATTTAAGGTGCGTGGGCGAATCGATTTTTCTAAAATCGCTTCACTGACATCGGCTACCTGCGCCACAATGCGATCTTGTTCGATCATTAGAATTCCTTTCAAGAGGTCTTGTCTTTGCGAGGCTCGCAGAGCCGAAGCAATCCATTCTAGTTAAGTAGTGGATTGCTTCGCATCGATGATGCTCGCAATGACGACTAATTATAACTCATAACAGTGTTTGTAGGTTGTCATCTATTCCATAGGCGAGAATAATTGACCTATCACGTTGTTCAGAATATACTCGTTGTAAGTTTATAGGAGATCGTCATGGCTAAAAATGCATTTGAACGTACGGTAGCTTACATCAGACATGATATGTTTGAACAATTCATGCGCCTACTGACGGACACTGCAGAAACATGGCGCTATCACCGCGAGTATTATCGTGATAAATCCTATTGGGGTCTCTATGTGGCTCGCGACTTTATTTTAAAATTTAACCCATTGAGCATCATGCTCAGTGCCACCGTTTATGCGCTTTATTATTCATTGCGATACATGAGACACCCCATCGCTTTGCTGATGGAAAACGGTAGAAAATGGGTTTTAGTCCTTGGCGTTGTGGCCATTGCACCTAACATTTTACCCGTCTCTTTACTTTACGTACCCTATAAAGATTTTGGAAATGCTTTAGGCTTTGGTAATTTTTTCCCCTATGAAATGGCGATAGCGACTGTTGTCGCATGCGTTATCGTACTCGCAGCAGTTTCATTTTATATCGCTAAAAAATATGCACAAAGCTACACAATAGAGAAAAGTGAATCAGAATCAAACATGATGTCCACTTACACTCCCCTTTTATTCGACAAGATTGCTTCATTATCAAAAGAAAATAAGCCACTTCCAGAGCCACTTCCAGCATTGGACAACCCAGCCAAACAATTTAGCGCTGGCAAATATTGCATTTATGCACCTCATTTTGCCCACTATAATAATGATAAGTTCACTGAATACTCGAAATCTGATTACGCTTCCCGTGTATTGCGCCATTTAGCTGCAACGCGGCATCGCGTTAAAAGTGCCATTGAACATGCGGATATGGCTACACTTTTGAAGTTATTTGGTTCTGGGGTTGATGTCGGTAACACGAACACTATGACGCGCGCAGAAGCTTGGTTAAATGACGTGAGTAAACCTGCCCTGCAAGCGGTTTATGAAAAAATTAAAGAAAATGAACGTGCAAATGATTATAGTAAGGATGTCGCTGAACCTGACCCAGCGATTATTGATAATCTCACCAAATGCTTTAACGAGAACACACCCGAAGCGCTGTGTTATTCTGCATATTTAGATCTGCGAGGAAAAGACGGTACATTAAATAAAGTAAACGAAACTCTTGATAAAGAAATTAAACCTATGTTTGGACCATTTACTAAGAATAAGAAATAGAAAGAGTCTTGTCTTTGCGAGGCCTGTAAGGCCGAAGCAAGCCATTTTAGTTAGTAGTGGATTGCTTCGCATCGATGATGCTCGCAATGACGACTCATTACCCCGCCTTCAACGCAGCGCGAATGATTTCTTCGGCGGTTAACGATTTATCGCATTTATCCAGCATCTTTTGCGCATCGTTGGGTTTGTAGCCGAGTGCCAATAAAGCTTCCAATGCTTCATCGCATTGCGTTGCATTGGCGTACGGACTTGTCATTACCACCTGTGTGTCCAATTTACCTTGCATATCTAAAATTAATTTTTGCGCCATCTTTGTGCCAATGCCGGGTAACTTCGTTAAACGTTTAACATCTTGCTCATGAACACATTGTGCCAATGCTGCCACTTCCATACCGGAAAGAATTGTTAATGCCAATTTGGGGCCAATACCACTGGTTTTAAGTAATTGTTTGAAACAATGTTGCGTATCCGTGTCATGAAACCCGTACAACGTTTGAGAATCTTCACGCACGATGAATGTAGTATGCAAATGAACTGTTTGATTCAGTTCAGGTAATACACAATAGGTTGTCATAGGAACCAAGATTTCATAACCTACGCCATTCACATCCACAACCACACGTGGCGCACGTTTAAACGTTAACTTTCCGTTGAGATAGGCGAACATTGGAATCCTTATGTGTTCAACTTAAATCATGTATGTAAACATAGCCGCTACAACACCTACAAAAACACTCATCACGCCTACTATAACGCTCACTAAGATAACCATCAGGCGATTAGCTGTTTTCTCTATTTTGTTTTCAAGACGCAACTCGAATAGATTCAGATCATTTTTGAGCAGACTCAGCTCATTTTTAAGCGGATTCAGATCATTTTTAGTAGCCAACGCGCCCTCCTGTGCCTCTGCAACCATCAGCTGCGCTTCCGCCAAGCCTTTTGCCTGACGTTCATTAAAGCCGTGGCCTTGCAGACAGTTTACATACTTTAGTGTATCAAAGATTGGTTGTGCATGCGTCATATTTTACCCCTCATTATTTTTATTAGGAGATCATTATAAAATGAATTTTATTTAATAATCAACTAATTTTTCGGGAAGTCATATGATAATGGCAAATTGCAACAGCCAGCGCATCAGCCGCATCCGCTTGGGGCAACCCATTCAAATTCAATAACCTGATAACCATTTCTTGCACTTGCTCTTTTACCGCATTCCCGTAGCCAACAATACTTTGTTTGATTTGCCGCGCAGAATATTCCGCTATTTCCAGTTCATGTGCAAATGTAGCTGCGATGGCCGCACCTCGTGCTTGCCCCAATTTAATAGCACTATTTACATTGTGATGCACGAACACTTCCTCAATGGCAAATTCGGTAGGTTTATAGGTTTGAATGATTTCTTGAACACCTGAAAAGATTGTACGCAAACGTCTGGCAATATCGATTTGATCCGCTTTCACCACACCGCTGGTAATATACTTTGCCGTCTGTCCGTCAATAACAATTATCCCAAAACCCGTGCAACGCGAGCCAGGATCTACCCCCATTATTATTCGATTACTCATACGCCTCAGATGGAATATCCGCATTAGTGTAGACGTTCTGTACATCATCGGAATCTTCAAGCATGTCGATCATCTTGATGATCTTTTTACCATCATCCACACTCACCTCGACCTGTATTTCAGGCAACATTGTCACTTCCGCATGGTCAGGATTTAAACTATGTTCGACAAATGCTTTTTTCACTGCTTCAAAACTGTCGGGTGTTGTAATCACTTCGAAACTACCATCATCATGATGACGAACATCTTCGGCACCTGCATCCAAACCCACTTCCATTAATTTGTCTTCATTATGTTTTGCAGAAAATATCATTTGTCCAATGTGTTTAAACAGATAACCCACTGAACCATCTGTTCCTAAATTTCCACCACATTTTGAAAAGGCATGACGTACTTCAGCGACAGTGCGATTGCGATTATCCGTCATGGCATCCACCAATACGGCCACACCACCCGGTCCATAACCTTCGTAGCGAATTTCCATCATATCCGCACCTTCTTCGCCACCTGCGCCTCGTTTGATGGCACGTTGAATGACATCTTTAGTCATATTAGCTGCATAAGCTTTATCTACCGCAGTTCGCAAACGAGGATTCGATGCAATCTCTTCTCCACCCATGCGAGCTGCCGCCGTGATTTCACGAATAAATTTTGTGAATAATTTTCCACGCTTGGCGTCTTGCTTCCCTTTACGGTGTTGAATATTCGCCCACTTACTATGACCCGCCATAATTTCCCCTCACTCCGCTGTTTCCGTTGCAATAGGTTTACGCACACGTATGTTCAATTCTTTCAATTGCGCTTCATCCACAGGTGATGGCGCATTTGTTAAAGGACATTGTGCCGTTTGTGTTTTTGGAAACGCAATAACATCACGAATGGATTCACCACCCACCATTAACATCACCAAACGATCCAAACCAAATGCGATCCCACCATGTGGCGGACATCCATATTTTAACGCTGATAACAAATGTGCAAAGCGTTCATTGGCCTCGATTGCGCCCATTGATAACAATTCAAACACGGCTTCTTGCATCGCCATGTTGTTAATACGAATCGAACCACCGCCAATTTCAAAACCATTTAACACCATGTCATACGCGCGCGACAATGCTTTTCCAGGCGCACGTTTCAACTCTTCAGGTGTTACATCTTTTGGCGCCGTAAACGGATGATGTAAAGGATCCCAAATGCCTGAAATAGGATCTTGCTCAAACATGGGAAAATCAACGACCCACAAGGGCGCCCATTTGCCGCGCAACATTTGCTTGTCTGTCGCAATCTTTTGTCGCAACATTCCCAATGTTTCATTCACGATTTTAGTTTTATCTGAGCCAAAGAAAATTAAATCGCCATTCTTAGCGCCCGTGCGTTCCAACACTGCATTAATGGCCGCTTCATTTAAAAACTTAAGTATCGGTGACTGCAATCCTTCGGTACCTTTTGCCATATCATTGACTTTGATATACGCTAATCCTTTAGCACCAAACTGCCCTACAAAATGCGTGTAATCATCGATATCTTTACGTGATAATAATTCACCACCATTCGGAATTCTCATCGCAGCCACACGACCGCCTTCATCGTTCGCAGGACCTGAAAATACTTTGAAGTCAACGTTACACATTACATCTTTCAAATCCACAATTTCAAGTGGATTACGCATATCCGGTTTATCAGAACCGTAACGAAACATCGCTTCATGGTACGTCATGCGTGGAAATGGCTTCGGAAGTTCGATCTGTAATAATGCTTTAAAACAATCGCGAATCATATTTTCCATCAGTGACATGATATCTTCTTCATCCATAAAGGATGTTTCAATATCTAATTGCGTGAATTCAGGTTGACGATCTGCACGCAAATCTTCGTCGCGGAAACAACGTACGATTTGATAATAACGATCAAAACCTGCCACCATCAATAATTGCTTAAATATTTGCGGTGATTGCGGTAATGCAAAAAATTCACCGGGATGTGTTCGACTGGGCACTAAATAATCACGCGCACCTTCGGGTGTGGCACGTGTTAATACCGGTGTTTCGATATCCAGAAAACCTTGTGCATCCAAATATTCACGAAAGAAATGCGCGGCTTTATGACGAAGTTTCATGCGCTGTGCCATTTCAGGACGTCGTAAATCAATGTAACGGTATTTGAGGCGAACATCTTCGCCCACTTGAATATAGGCATCTAATGGGAAAGGCGGTGTTTCCGAGCTATTAAGCACTTTTACAGTTTGCGTTTCTACCTCAATTTCGCCCGTGGCAAGATCCAGATTGACCGTCCCATCAGGTCGACGACGTACCTTGCCTGTAACCTGTAACACATATTCGCTGCGTACACGTTCCGCCACGGCAAACGCTTCCCGCTGTTCAGGATTGACCACTACTTGAACCAGCCCTTCACGATCACGTAGATCGAGGAATATCACACCCCCATGGTCACGGCGCCGATGCACCCAACCACATAAAGTTACGGTTTGTCCCAGATGAGCTGTGGTGATAGCACCACAATAGTCAGTTCGCATTGCTGTTTTCATATACCTCGCCTCTGTCGTAGAGCGAACAGTATATCAAAAACCTTAAACCTTATACTACCTGAAAGCCATTAAAGTCTTCGGGTTTTTCCAGTTGGGTAGGTTCGGCCTCCACCCGCGTAACCTTAGCCGTTGCCGGACCCTCCCATAGCCAACGCTCGAATTCCACTAGTTTTGCGCTATCCCCACAAGCCACTGCGCTCACACTTCCATCCGGTTCATTACGCACCCAACCTGTTAAACCTAACTTATTAGCCTGTTTTTGCGTATTCGCGCGATAAAAAACACCCTGTACGATTCCTTGAATATTGTACCGATAACAGATTTTACTCATCACTTATATTCCCTCGAACGGTCATTTCACGGGTGATTGTACAACAATACAGTACAATAGCCCACGAAAGGTATAACCATAAAATTAAAATAGGTAACACGGATAAAGCACCATAAATGATTTCATAGGCATGAAAATAAGCAAGATAAACAGCGAACAATTGTTTCATGGCTTCAAATAAAACGGAACCTACTAATGCGCCCCAAAGTGCTGGAACAATGGGTACATAACCATTAGGAACCACTTTATAAAGTAATAAGAATCCAAAATAAGTCGCTAACGTTGGCATCAGAATTTGTTTAAATTGCGCTAAGTGTCCGAATAAAAAACCAGAAAGCACAAAACTTAAAGCGATAAATAAGGGAAATAATACAATGATCGCAATATGTTTTAACATACGTCGCCACCAGGGATGTTTATCAGCACCATAATGCCAAATATAATTAATACTCAATTCTAAATTGATAATTAAAAAAATGGCCGTGATAAACAAAAAAATCAAACCAAATTTCGTTAAATCATTAGCTTGTTTCGCAAAATAATCCAGCTGTTTCTCGATTGTTTCACTGGTATCAGGTACAAAATTGCTGAAGATAAAATCTTGCAACTGTTCAATCACGCCTGAAAACATAGGTAATAATTGCACCAATGCTAAAGCAATCGCCATCATTGGGACCATCGCTAAGAGTGTTGACATGGTTAAACTAGAAGCGCAACGACTAATATTCTCATTCCAAAAAGCTTTCCCCGCCCTAACGAAGATAGGCCATTTCATGGGTCGATAAATTTGTTTTGTCATGTTACTCATTGTATATTGATGTTAGCATACCGATTAATCACTTTCCTGATGGAGACATGTCATGCTTGAAATCCTTGTCTTATTTTATTCTCGATATGGTGCGG
>CAYUEL010000091.1:0-8639 GCA_964443025.1 uncultured Gammaproteobacteria bacterium
TAAGTAGTGGATTGCTTTGTCGTGCTACGCACTCCTCGCAATGACGATACAAGCGAGTGTAGGAAGCATGATTTCTCGCACCCGCTCTCTTGCGTTCGCGGCTCACGTATGAAATTGGTGTTGTTGCCATTTTGGTGCCGGTTCGGTTTGTGTGTTGCCAAACCGTCAGAGGCATGGATGCCGATGACGAGCCTACAGGGATGTATTCACGGCGTGTTTGGCAACACACAAACCGATAAAGGCACTAACAAAATGGCAACATTAACTGTCAATTATTCAGAACGGGCTTGTTTCGCGTTCTCTAACGCTTGCTTCAATGCGGGGAAATGTTTCGCGATAGCAAGAATATCATCACGCGTGATACGCAACAATGTTGTCGGCAATATAGCCTTCACACTTGCAAGACGAACCGAATCACCCAGCAACGCCATTTCACCAACGAAATCACCAGAATAAAGATCAGCTAATAGGGTTTGTTTACCTTGCAAATCAGTTTTGATGACGCGCAATCCTCCTTTCACGATGATATACAATGAATCTCCTTTTTTACCCTGCTCAATGACGGTATCGCCTGGCAAAAACTTCACAGGTTTAGCAGCGTTGGCAATAGCCTCGAGCGCTTCCTGCGGAAGATCACTGTATAATGGCACCAATTTAATCAATGCGCGTGTATCCAAATCTTCAACCGGTTCAGTTATTTTAGGTAACGCTTTGAGATGTTCATATATCTTACTCGAAACTTCACGGTAAGATTTTGCACCCACGATTCCTTGCTTGAATGATTTCTCAACACTACGCAATGCAACAGCCACCGTTGAACGGTAGGCAAAATTGCGCATGAAACGACGATAAAATTCAGGATATGCTTCGCGCGTACTCACCAATACATTACGGTAAAATATAATATCACGCTCAATCAGTTCAAGCTTTTCTTCCTTAACTGATTCCTGAACATCATCCAAATCCTTTAAAAAATTTTTTGCAGCGAGCGTCATTTGCAATAATATGCAAATGCGAATGAGATGATCCGCATGCCTTATGTTTTGATACCAAGATAAAAATTGTGTTGCCCAATCTTTTTCACGAAGGTGTCCAATAATAAAACCTTCCGCTCTCTCAAAGAAATTAGGTGTTTTTTCTAAATCGATGCTACTGATCTCTTTACCCTTAATCACACTTTCACGTCGAACCTGTAATTCATCTCCTATTTCTAAGAACGTGTATTGAGGAATAACTCCTGATTCAAAAATGGACTTTAATATTATGTTTTCCTGTTGTAATAATGTCAATGATAAATTGATTCTTTCATCTTTAATACCCACATGTTGATGTGGATGTCGAAATGTTTCAATAATTTTTTCATCTGTGGTGGCAAATCCAGCTTTTGTTAACACACCGCTTTCTGTCAATTCAGCGAGCGTATGTTGTGCACAATGTTCGGCATGAAGTTGGGTATGCGAAATTTCAACGCACTCAAACTCACTAGGCTTATCTAATTTTAATTTTTTCATCAAGGGTTCAATGGTTGGCGCATTAATCAAGAACGTTGCCAGTACAACTCCTAATGTCAAATCCAATAATAATGCTTGTCCTGGGACTGTTTCCGGGATAGATAATACCATCGCAATAGCCAAGCCACCTCGCAAGCCACCCCACCATAACATGTGACGTTCATTTAAACTAAAGGTCGGCAAACGAAATATTTTTGAAACTGCGGGTAATAAACTGTAAATGGATAATGCACGCGCAACCAACACAGCCACAAATGAGAGTAAAATGATAAGACTACTGCCCATCAAGCTTTGAAGATTAATTGTTAACCCCATCAATAAAAATAACAATGTATTACAAATGGACCCTAAAAATTCCCATGTGTTTGTTAATGATTCGCTATCATCTAAATTTAATCGGGGCACTACAAAAACAGCCATCATCAATGCACAACCGGTTACCGCCATAACACCCGAAAAATGCAAATAATGTTCTGTCACAACAAAAGATGAATAAGCTACCATCAGTGTTAATACCAGAATTTCACTTAAATTTGAGCGCAACATATTAATGAGCCATGAAACAACAGCGCCTGTTACAAGTCCTACGACAATTCCCCCTATAAATACTTCCAAGAATTCAAACATGGCTTCTATAGAGGTTTCCGCTGTTAAATTTGTACCCGCTAATAACATGGTGAAAAACACGGTAAACATCACGATCGATGTTGCATCATTAAACATCGATTCGCCTTCAATAAGTGTGGTTAAACGTTGGGGCGCACCGATAGACCGAAACAATTCAACTACGCCAACCGGGTCCGTACCTGCGATGATAATACCGAATACCATCGCTAACATAAATGGTATATGAATGGTGTAAGTGAGTATAAAGGCTACCGCTACTGCTGATAACAACACGCCCAATATGGCTAAAGCTAAAATAGGCATGATGTTGATTAATAATTGGCGCACATTCATCGTAAGCGCCGATTCGAAAATTAAAATAGGCAAGAATATAAATAACACTAAATCAGGATCAACGCGAAAATGTTCAATGGGATCTAATAAATCAAAGTGCGGGGCAAGGGTTTTAAGTAACACCCCGACTAAAACGAGTACAACACTATAAGGTACGGGTAGGCTGCGAAATAACCCTGTCGCAAATACCCCCAATCCCAATAGACCGAGTGTGACTACGACTAAATCAATAATGTCCATAATTACCCTAACCCTTTGTTTATAGGGAACTAAACGTTATATCGGCCGGACATGGGAAAGGTTTATACCCTTGATAGGATATAAGTTGCGTTACAATCTAAATCTATAGTATGTTGGCAATACTTTAATTTATACAGGGATGTTATTATGTTTGAAGCACTAGATTTAAATAAGATAATGTATTTTAAAGATGGGTCAACTATCGTCTACCGCCAGGCCTTAGAAAATCTAGCATCTCAAATAGACCTATCGGGCGAATTGAATATTCAGAAGATTGAAAACAAAATAAAAACAGCCATCGCCAATGAAGCTATTGCCATCAACAGGGAAGGGGGAAATCCTGACCATCACATTGTGGTTGCTTTTCACCGTTGGGCAATGAGTTTCCATACAAATGGTGTTCTTGCGAACCCTCCAGGCCAAACACGGCCCTACAATATTATTCATGACATACGTATGGCGACAATGAATAAAAATAACAAATCCGCCGAAGATACTTTGTTTTATTGTTTCATGGAAGGCCTTAATGGTAGAAGAATATCCAACGGTCAAACCCCGACCACGGATTTTATCGAAACCTCACTCATGCTTCAGGTATTGAATGCAGCAGATGCAGTAGCAAAAGCAGCAAACGTTTATAAAGATACTAATACAAGAACTAAAGGCCAAGGATTCAAATCGAAATACTCTCCTAATCCCGCTCAAGCGATAATAATACAAAATATAACGCTTGCTTCACAAGATAAGGGTGAAGAAGGTAAAAAAAGAACACCGCTCTTTGGTTTTCTTTCCTCAAAAGATGTATTCAATTTTACAAAAACTGAAAACGAAACCACCGGTGCTAACGCATATGGTCTTGAACCTGCGGTTAGCAAAGGACTTGATGCGTTAAAAGCAAAAACCCCTGCCCCTACTCAGGAAGAAATTGCAGAGATGGTGAAGGAGCTCACAACGATACTTACCTCTTTATCCGAAGCTTTCGGCAAGATTAATAACGACTTCGACCGCCAAGTTGCCTATTGGGATGCATCCGAATGGGCATGCCGCGCTATCGTTGCATTACAAATTGTTGAACGATTGTATCCAACAACTCATAAAGATGTCGCTGCAAACTTAATGAAAACGCATCCTATCATTGCAGCTATTTATGATCGAAGCTTATCCGGGAATTTCCCAGGAAAAATACGTAATGGTGATATGAGTGCACACGTTGTACTCGCGGAAATCTATCTCCAACACGAGATAGCAGAAGACGCGAAGAGCAATTTAAGCAATAGCAACAATGTGAATAATAAGATGAGAAAAGTATCGAACACGTAGAAGTAGAGGTACCTCAGCGCTTAATTATTTTTCATTCCTTGCTTGTTCTTGTTTGTTTCATTAGTAGTTTGAGCGTTTGCTTTAACGCTTTTTTTCAACGTCTCCTGCATATCCTCTTGTTTATCCATGCTATCTAAACTTGTTGTTAAGTTTTTTAATTTTACAACTTCTTTGTTATCCCGACTCTCTTTGCTGTCCTGTGATTTCTCGTGTACTTTGTCGACCTTTTTTTGAGCTTCATCCCTAATTAAAATGAGCCTTTTTTTGTAAAAGTCTACATTGTTATTTTTTCCGTACTTATCATCAGCAGCATCAAGGAATTCTTGCAACTTCTCCACATACTGATCCGCATTGTAGCCTTCTCCGTACGTCTCCAGCTCTTGTATTAACTCAATGATTTCACCCCTTATTAGTTTTGCTTGTATGCCAGTTAGTATATCTATTGCTTCTTGTTTCGCTTCTTTAGCTTCGGGAGTGTCTGCGGGGATGCCTTCTATGTGCTTAACATGTGATTGCAGAAGCTTCATGACTTCTTTTCTCTCATATCTTTCTATGGGTTTCTTAGCTAGCTCTCTATCTACTACTTCAGCTAATTCTTTTGCTTCCTGAACTATTCCTCTGAATAGCTCCTCCTGCTGGCCCACACTGGGTGCTGCCTGCCCCTTCTTCTGCGATTCATTGACTACATTATCCACTTTTTTTGTCATCTTTTTAACAGAGTCATCAACAGAGTTTAAAAGCTCAGATTGAGGTTTTTGTTGTTTAGCATTTCTTGCGGGAGTCACTGTTGCTTGTACAGCCGTCCTGTCTGTTTTATCAGCATCAGGATTCAACGCTTCTCTCACAGATTTATCAGTATCATCATAAGCCTTTAAAACAGCGGCAGAAAGGGATCCACAATTTTCATATTCACCATCCATATTGGCTAAGATGTGATCTCCGTTTGTCATGGGAGATTTTTCTCCCGTAGGATTGCCATCCGCATCCAGTTTAACTTTATATTCCACAAGCTGCACTTTAGGACCCGCTTCGGTGTCGACGGTTTCCTGTACTAATAGCAACCCGTATTGAATTTTTTCATCTTTAAAATGGAATTTTATACCTGCAAAGTGATTTTTGATTTCATGTTTTTTACCATCTCGAACGATACTAAACTTATCACCACCACCCCCGCCAAATTGCTGCATCATTCCTACAAATTCTGATTGATTCAATGCAAAATTGGTTACTTTTAATGTTTTGGCATTACCCCGTATCACGTCAAGAAGAGAATATTCTGCATGTTGCAGATTCAACTCACCATTAAAGCTGCCTTTTTGAAATAGATGCATGACATAAGGCGTGTTATTTTTTTGAATATTTTCAAAGTTGCGAATGATCGCTATAAGACTGGCATCGTTTCTATCGACATAGGCAAACTTAATTTTATCCCATGCACTTTGCAATGCTGCAAAGCTAGTGGGTTTCGAATTTTCAAGCTCCACCATGGCTTGGTAAAGAAGTGAACGTTGCTCAGCGCGTAAACCTGTGCCAGCCAACCTGGCGTATTGTTCGTCTAACCCAATTTTATTCGGATCATTTGGATCGCCTAAGTAATACGTTAACAAATTCCAAATAATTTGCTGCTCATTGAGATGAGCGCCGGGGAACCATGTTGCGTAATCTTCAGGTGTTTTGATAAAAATACCTAATTTATTGAGGCCCTCAAAATTACTGCGTGGAGGTGCAGCTTCTTCCAATGCTTTTGATAATGCCTGAAATTTTGTCTTGTCTGTAAGCGCAGAAAGAACAGCTGTCATTTGGTAGGTGATGAGTTTTTTTTGTTCATCAGGGCTAAGCTCAGATCCCTTTTTGCCACTCGGGTCAGGAGTTGGCGTTGGAGGACTCGGATTCGCACCCAATGCTAAAGCTGAGCTTGGATCTGAGCTTGGGGCTGGGACAGCTCCAAGACCTAATGCACTTGGATCGTTAGGGTCTGGCATAGCTTATACCTTCATAAATAGTAGAATATGTTTTCTAACTCACACAATTTCATTATAGCGATTTCCGATAATCGAAACAATACCCTAACCTATTGATTTGTAAAGTTTTTTGGTGGTAGGTCTAGATTCTAACCCATCCAAACAGGTAGTTTCTGCATGATTCTTAAGACTTCCACCACAATAAAGACCATGCCAATTAAGGCAATGATCACTAACATCGGTGTGCCACCCCACGCATGGTAAGGTGTTGTGAAATGCGGCTGCGTGCGCACACGGTACGCCATCAGCGCAGGTAAAATAATTAATATAATCGCCACGAAAATGGACGCGTAACTTAACAGTTGCACAAAACCATTCGGATAAAAAATGGCGATAAGAACGGGAGGTGCAAAAGTGAGCATCGCTGTGCGTGCACGGTGCGGTTCCACTCCATCTTCTTTATCACGCAAGAAATCAAATAGGCTGAGCGAAACCCCTAGAAAAGAAGTGATAAGCGCAATGTTTGCAAAAAGATTGATAACCGTCGTCAACCAAGGCTTTTGTACGTAATAATCGATCGCCAGCATCAACTCGCCTACTGATCCGCCCGTTTGAGCCAGCATAGAAAAGCCTTGTTCACCTTCATAAGGTAAAGTACCTAATAGCGACGCTAACCAAATTAAATAAATCACCAGCGGCAACAAGCTACCCCAAAGTAATACAAATTTTAAACGATTAGGCTCAGGACCTAGGTATTGTGACAGTGATGGAATCACCGTGTGAAAACCAAATGCTGTTAAAATAACCGGTGCGGCGGCCCATAAATAGGTGGGTTGTACGTTTTGAAATAAACCTACGTAATCCACTTGCGGCAAGAACAATGCAAATATGATGATTAATAACACAATCTTGATTGAAAATAATCCACGATTAAATAAATCGACTGCGCGCGTGCTCCATGCAACGATAACACCAAAGATCACTGTGAAAATAAGTATATTGGCATAAGAAGGTAATGTCGCTTTAAATAATAACGTGGACGCTGCTTGCATGAGTGACGCGCCGCCCGTGACATAAGCACTGGTTAATGCATAAAGCAATAATACGAACGCAGCGTAAGTAATGTATTTGCCGATGGGTCCCAATGTTGCTCCCGCCATCGTAGCATAATGATTACGCGGCGCTTGAAAAGCAAGATTCACTTCGAGCGTTAACAATGCAGATTGAAACATGACCGCCCAGATGAATAAAAACAATAACGCACTGGTCATGAAACCCATGCCAGAACTGACCAGAGGTAATGCAAGCATTCCCCCACCAATGGCGGTACCCGCTGCTACAAAAATGGATCCAATGGTCTTGTTCATAGGGGGGAAGTGTATCACACATGTCATCCCCGCGAAAGCGGGGATCCAGCGTTATATTCGCCTAGATTCCCGCTTTCGCGGGAATGACAAAATAGCCTTGCTTGCGCTATAAAAATATGTTAACCTGCTTACTATTGTTATTTATTGACAGGAGTTGGCTATGTTGAACTTACTTAATGGTTATTATAAAAGATTTAAACGGTGGTTTGAGCAAAACTCTGATCTTAATGCAGGCGCTCCTAATGCAGGCCTCTATTATATTAGCACATCTATTCTTGCACCCTTTTACATTGTTGGACGCCTTTTAGAAGCATTGTATGAAGGTGTCGCACAGGGGAAAACCAGAAAAGCACGGAATATGTGGACTAGCCTGCTTAACCCCTTCATGATCATTTATTCCATTGGCACGTCATTCATCTATCCTTTTGGCTTTACACCCATTAGTGATTCTCGTGTACTGGGGTCTTTAGTCGTGCTGGGGCTTATTATCCTTCCCTCTGTTTTAATGGGAATGTATCTTCCTGATGCCTTTAATCTCGCAGTAGGTGAGCATGGTCTATTAACAGGTCTTATCACAGCAGCTATTATTTTTTCTAGTTTCGTACTTAACAATCTGGCGACCTGCATGATACAGCATGGAAAATACGCAACCATGAAAGAAAATTTGCGAGAATTTGGAGATACAAACCCTCAAAAACACGGAGATGAAAAGGCATTTGTACGGAGTCTTTTCCCTGAAAAAAAATTGAATACCTCTGAAGACGATTCAAATGTAACAGCTAAAGAGGAGGGGGCACCACTTCTGCCTGTTCAAGACAATAATGCTGAGAATAAAGAGCTCGAAACAAATGAGCAATTACAAACGAGAGTAGTAGCGCATCGTCTAACACAAATGATGAAAATTTGTGATCTTAATAAAAAGGATCAATGTTATGATGAAAATAAATATGATAGTCAGTCTCATCTGGTGAACAACACAGTAAGCGCAGAGAAGCTTAAGGGTATTATTACCGCAGTTGAACAAGGAAAGTCTATCGAAGAGACACAAAGATCAACATTACTTAACTGTTACGACACCCTCATTTCACAGAATAACGAAGACACAGGATTGAATCGTTTCAAAAAATTTGATACGGAGCCCAATAGTTACAAAATCCAAGACTACAGAAAACAAAAAACAAGCTAATTCACTTCGTGCAAAGCATTTAACGGCAAGAATCGATGCGTTTGAATATGGCTAATGAATCAGCAAAAAACACTTTGAACAAATTAACCACTAT
>CAYUEL010000092.1:0-8615 GCA_964443025.1 uncultured Gammaproteobacteria bacterium
ATCCTTACGAAGTTTTTCTCGAACAATTTGTTTATAATTTAACTCAAACACCCGAACCAGAAGTCGCATCACAACTTATTCCAATCGTTAAACAATTGCAAATGAGTTACAGCGGATGGACGTTGGATTCCATCACATTTTTAGGCAATGCGCCTCAATCATTAGGCTTATCTTTTACACGGCAACCTTATAGCAGTGTTAATGGATTATTGTCGTTTAGGGAGATGGGATATTTTATTGATGTGGTAGTTACGCAAGATGGCAATCAAGCCACAGCAATGTACCCAATTGTGTTAGAAAATATACCCTACATCAACATCGAAGCTATTAAAAACTTACGGCCATCAGTGCAAGATCAATATTTTGATATGGTGACGGCAATACAAACGTATGATTTAAAATTTCAGCCGGGCCAAGAAGTAACGGAAGAAGGTAATGATTATTTTGTAGAAACTCCGTTCGGCATGAGTGGTAATGGGCTTTGGTCGTTGCAACGGGTTACAACCATTTTATCGGCATTTGATACATTAGGTATTATTTCTATAACAATAGTAGTCAACGGTGGCAATTATGATTGGACAATTCAGGGGGTTATTTATGGTTAAGAACATGATTATGGTATTGCTGGGGAGCCTATTGGTTTCTAATGCATTTGTATAAGCCTACGATGAAAATACGGTGGATGCATTAGATCAACTCGATCGCCAACGTGTTTTATTAGAAAAACAATTAGAAGTGGTGAAGCTTGAGGGCGAATTACGCGATGCGCTTTCAACCACGGGCGCGACCAATGTTGTAGATACGGAAGAAATGCAAACGTCAGCACTTAATTTAATTAAAGTGACAGGATTAGAAAAAAAACCTCAAGCGGTATTTACTTATGGTGGATATCGGATTGTGACAGCCAAGGGTGAAATGGTATTACCGAACATTCAAGTCAGTGGGGTTGAACCTACGCATGTTATATTAAAAGATGTCACAACGGGTAAAGAAAGTTTATTGTGGTTAAGCACAGCTAATCCTTCTTAAACAAACATGGTACAAGCAATGGACATGAAAGCAACAGCACAAAACGTAGCACATACACCCCCAGGTGTACTTTTTGTCGATACCATCGACGATATGCCACGTTTTACCAAGTTGTTATTCACGACAACCAGCGATATTCAGCTTACAGAAGAGGAACGTAGGCATTTTTTAGTGGTGGAAGGTCCTAGCGAGGGTGAACGTAAATTAGCTTATTTATTGGCAACCCAGAATATTCCCAGCAAGATGAATCAACGTGCTAAGACATTGGCATTATTAGTTAAGAAAACGCACGCCGTTAAGATCATTTATACAACCAAAGACATTCTAAATATTGTTTATGATTATTTAAAAACGGCTCAGACAAAAGAAACACAAATACATGTGAAAGAATCGGAACTTTACGATTCTTTGAATGATTTGTTTGCTCGCGCTGTTCAAATGCATGCATCGGATATTCACTTTGAAGCTTATGAAACAAAAACCGATATCAAGTTTCGAATTAACGGCATCATGGTCAAGATCTTGGAATATGCGCAAGAATATTCGCATGAATTAGCGCGTATTTTATATAACGTATTAGCTGCGGAAGGTTCCAAAGATATTCAATTTGACGAAAGTAAGATGCAATCGGCTATTGTTGAAAAGCATATTCTGGGCAAACAATACCGAGTTCGTGTGCAAACGGCGCCACGGTATCCGTTTGGTTATTCCATTGCACTACGTATGCTTCCGCTCGATACCAAAAACGAGCAGGATGTTGAAGATTTGGGTTATACCGCGGACCAAACAAAAATATTGTATAAAGCAGGCATGAAACCCACCGGCGCGTTGATTTTCGCGGGAACAACCGGTAGCGGTAAATCAACAACCTTGTCCACGTTAATTGCCGATAAGATTGCCAAAACAAAAGGTTCGCGTAAAGTTATCACCATTGAAAACCCACCGGAATATGTGATCACAGGTGCGTTGCAAATTAACATTAACGACGCAAGTGATAATGCGCAAGCCACCTTTGCAGATGCCATCAAAGTTGCTATGCGTATGGATCCTGATATCCTGATGATTGGTGAGGTGCGTGATGCAAAAACAGCGAAGCTGTTACAAGATTCTGTGCAATCAGGTCACCAAGTATTTACCACGGTACATGCTCAATCAGCATTAGGTATTTTTGAACGTTTAGTGGGTTTGGGGTTTGAACGTGCGGTGTTAACATCCCCAGGGTTTTTATCATTATTAGTCTATCAAGTACTAGCGCCCATCAATTGCCCTCATTGTGCCATTACGTTTCATGATTATGCGAATCGAGAATTAGACATCTTAGATCAAGAATTAGTGGCTCGTGTCAAACATGCGGTTGCGGGTGATCAAATTGATAACGTTAAATTCCGCAAGGAAGAAGGCTGCGATAAATGCCAAAAGACTGGATTTCTAGGCCGTACTGTAATAGCCGAAATGATCGAGGCGGATGATAAATTACTCAGTTTGATTCGTACTGAAAATTATGCGGAAGCAAAAGTTCATTTGAGTAAGATGGATTCGCCCACGTTATATACCAACATCATGAAAAGAATTGTATCGGGTGATTTAGATCCCCATTATGCCGAAGATAAAGTTGGCTATTTAGGGACACGTTAAGTGCGCAAATTAAGCTTGTTAGATAATGTAAAACAAATGGGCCAGAATGTAAGTTACTGGTATTTGAAATTCTTTGTCTTAACGCATCGTCGACGTATTGATTTATACCGCAACTTGCAAATGATCACCAGCTCAGGCATTTCATTAGCAGAAACCGTACGTTTATTGTCACTCAAATTTCGCAAACATATGCCGCGATCATCCATGCCTAAAATTTTAGATGCGTGGTTGAAATCCATGGCCATGGGTAAAACATTCAACCAAGCGATACAACCGTGGGTTCCTGGTTGGGAATTATTATTGTTGCGCGCCGGTGGTAGCACGCAAGTATCACACATGTTGGGATACGTAAGTGAACTCTCGAACAATATCATTAAATTAAAATCAGGATTAACCAGTGCATTACGTTATCCCATATTTGCCCTATTGATGTTATTTGTTTTATTAGGCGTGTTCACGTATTACGTCATACCGAATTTAACGACGTTCTTACCACCCGAAAAATGGCCGCCCATTACCAAAGGTCTTTATGCCTTCACAACGTTCATCACTGAAAAAGGTATTTTTGTGCTTCTGGGAATAATTATTGTCGTGGGGCTTATTGTGTATTCACTAGGGCATTTAAAAACAGGGGTAGCACGTCGGATCCTCAATAGCATTCCCCCTTGGTCTATTTATAAACAATTTAATAGCAGTATTTTTTTACTGAGCTTGGCAAGCTTATTGCGCTCAGGCGTTTCATTTGGCCAATCACTGGAAACCATTCGTAGTAGCTCATCTAAATATATTGCTAGTCTACTCATCATGATGCAAGCGAAGTTGCAAGCGGGTAAACGCGCAGGCGAAGCGATTCAATGCGAATTATTTGATAAAGAAACGCTTGTTAATCTTGAGGTCTATGCAGATACTGATAAACTGGAAGAAGGCATTTACGTGTTAGCAGAAGAGCAATTAAGTCAGCAAATTGAAAAACTTGCAACAGCGACCAAGATGCTGGGTAACTTTATTCTGCTAATTGTAGTATTATTCATTGTATGGAACTACATGGGCTTAATCGCCCTTCAATCGTCACTCGGAACCACATAGGAGCTATATTATGAACATGAAAAGCCCAAGCTTTGGCAGACCAAAACCTCGTCCTCGCGGCCCAAAACCAGGCCCCGGCAAACCAAGAAAGTCACACCAACAGGGTGTGACTTTATTTGAATTGTTGTTGGTGCTTTTCGTAGCTGCGTTCGTGGCCGTAGCCGTGGCGACTATTTATAATCGTGTGAATACGACATACAAAGAAAACGTTCTGTTTAACGATGTTCAACAATTAGCGGCCAATATCCGTTCCATTTATGGTAGTTCAGTCAATTATGCAGGTCTTGACAGCGACGTTGTTGTGGCTGCACAAATTGCGCCTGATAGCATGATTTCCGGTACTACGCGCATTACCCCTTTTTACAATGCAGGTAATACATGGGAAGTGGCAGAGGCTGCGAATGGCGATGAATTTACTATTACGATTAGCAATCTCCCCGTCTCTGTTTGCACAGGCATGGCTGGTAAAGGATTAGGCGTGGCAACTAGTGTTGCAACAGGCGGCACGGTTGCGACAGACGTAGGAGCGTTAGCAGCAGGTTGTGCAGGCGGCGTGGTAGCGTTAACGTACAATTAATCGATGAATTAAAGAGGTTCGATATTGAATATTAAATACGTAGTAGGCGCTGTTGCGCTAGGTGTGATCGTTGCCGCAGGGGTGATGTACTTACCGAAACAACAAAAGGATGATCCCGCTAAGCAATTGGGGCATCAGTTGTACCGTTTTGGTGTTGCGGCAGCAGCATTTGCGCAAGCGAACCCTACGCATTATACGCCCGATGATGAACGTCTGGTGGTGTACGGTATCGAATGGTTGCAGCCTGAGTTTTTGCCTGAGGATTTTGATTTCAATACTGCAGACTTCAAAATTGCGGATGTTGAACCTGGTAAAGGACCCGTAAAAACAGTGCTGAATGCGAATGAAACAGGGTTAGGGGATTACATCATTGAAGTGGAGCTCATCGAGTTGGGTGAAGTGTTGATAGATGGAAAACCTGACGTACAAGCTGCTTTACAGGCTGCCAATTACGCTAACAACGACCAAACGAACGGTAAAGCGCCGGACATCTTCTACACGCTAGACATGGGCAAAGATGAACAAGGTGTTGAAGTAGGACATCTGGTTGGCAAATCGAGTAAGAATGAAGTTGATATGAGGAATCAAGGTAACACTGAATTCATACTAGAAGAGTAAACAATACATATGCAGCATACCAAACAGAAGCACAAAGGCTTTACGCTTTTTGAAATCATGCTTGTCATGTTAGTGGTTGGGTTTGGGATTGTTGCGATGATCAATTACACGGGTCGCAAAACCCAAGAATCAGCGGCCGATCAATTAGGTTATCGTTTATTTCAATACGGAATAGCCGTCAGTGATTATGCACGTCAAAATCCAGATGGTTATGATCCTAATAACGAGCCTGAAGTTTTCTACGGTTATGAATGGTTACAAGGCAAAAGCAACCCTGAAACAGGAGAACCGTTTTTAGGGGAAGATTTCAGTTTCGATATTCGTCCACTTAAAATTCTGGATGTTGAGACGGACATGGATAGTGCTAATCCACGCATCCTCAAAACTGTATTAAGTATTGACCAAACAGGCCAAGGCGGTTATGAATTAGTCGTTGATTTAATTGAGCTGGGTTTGGTAACACGATCCGCGACGGCAACCCAACAGGAAGGGGGCGCTGACGAATACGTATCGGATCCGAGTCTGGCGGGTGCGGCAGCAACTTATGCCAGCAACTACCGAGGACGTGATGGTCAATCGGTGATTGAGTACCAGTTAGATGAGGATTTTGCAGATAATCCACAAAAAGCACATATCATTGGGGAACCCAAACAAGATGTAGGTCTTAGTGATTATTGGCTTCGCACCGATGGTGGCAACCAAATGCAGGGGCCCATTGAATTTAATAGCACAGTGATTCCCGAGAACCGTACTATCACCGGTGTGGATTCCATTGGATTTACCGATAGTTCCAGCAACGTACAAACGCTCCGTGGCTTTAGAATTACCAGTGAAGTGGGTTGGAGCACGAATCAAAATGTAGACTATAGTACTACTTTTACATCAGCTCTTAACTTTCCTGTGCATTCAGGCAATAGCATGTGCTTTATTGTTACCATGCAGGTACCTTCAGAATCGACGGATACTTGTGCGATTACATTATCAACCAGTAATGAATGGTATTTAAGTATGCAACGAACAGCCAAAACCAATCATGACTTTATTTGTAAGGCTCGTTGCATAATGTTTGATTGGTAAAGTGAGTTTAATGATGCAAAAAAAATCACAACAAGGCGTGACCCTCTTCGAGATGCTGCTCGTGCTGATGATTACGGCATTGGTTGCGGTAGCGGCTATTCGTTATGCTGATCGTCAACGGGATGAAGCTGTGGCCGATCGACTCGCTGAAAAATTATATTTTTATAGCCAAGCGGTGCGTGAATATGCGTTTGATAATCAAGAAGCCATTGAAGCCGGCACTATTACAATGACGCAGCTGGGTGTTGATTGGTTGAAAGAGGCAGAAGCAGGTTTGAATGAAACCGGCGAACCTTATTTGAATGATGATTTTACCTTTGCGCAAGGCATGGAACCTCTCTTTTTAGGCGAGTTTGATGGAACGGTAGGCGTGCAAAACAATCCCGATGAAGATATTGTCCAAACTGAATTGAGCTGGAATGCCACGGAAGATCGCCCTGAAATTGAAGTTCTTATAGGCAGCCTTTATGATCCTAACACAGGTTCGGATAGTCAAGGCGTCCGATATCCCCCGCAAGTCATGCCGGATATTAGCGCGACTGCTGCACAAAAAGCATCGGAATTTTATGATCCTCACAAAGGTTTTGCGGCATTGACTTACCAAGTGGATATTACGGATCCGAGTTTTCCAAACGTACCTATTGTTGGCAACCTTTCGCATACATCCACAGAATCCGAAGATTATTTGCGCATTGATGGTCAGAATTATATGAAAGATTTTATCGATTTTATTGATGCCGATGTGCACGGAAATGTCACGGAAGCGCAAGACGATTACGGTATTCGTTACATTGAAACGATTGCGTTTGATGATAATGCCACGAATTCTAAGATTTCTAAGTTAAGAACGTTGGATTTTCATGATGAGGCCTTAAACAGCACGGCGACTAATACAACCAAAGTGAATAATCTAGATGTATTAAATTTTAAAAATAATCAGAGCGCAAATTCAGGCATACTCAACAATGCCTATAAAATAAATTTTAAAAGAATACCTGTTGGTGTGGGTGGGAGTCCGTCTTCACCAAGCTTGATTTATGCAGGGGGGGAAATTAACAACCTACAAACGTTGAATTTTGCCGCAGTATCTACGCTTACTCAAATCAACAACCTCAATGAAATTAATCTTACAGCAAATAGAAAAATAAATACAATGGAGATGCGTGTTTGTAAAGGCATTTCTGATGGTAAGTATTTTTTAACAAAGCGCAATGAGGGATCTGCCTGTTTTCTTATAAAAGATGCAGATTCGGCGGACTGTGAAATTATTAGAAACACAGGAAACGCGGGGGGCGCAGGTATATTTTACCTTGGTCAAGTTGCAAATAATGATGGAGGAAAATGTGCTTTTGGATGCTTGGTGTGGAATGCTAGCGCAGTGGGTAGTAATTTTTGTACTACCACAACCACATCTAATACACCTTTGACTAACGGGGCATGGTACTAAACCTTTCCTTCCATCACCAGCTTTTGCAACGAAGCTTCTTTTGTTTGCATGCCTTGTGCGCCACCGGTTTGGATGGCTGAAATGATTTGAGAAACTTTATCTTCACGGATCAAGTTGCGAATCGCAGGGTTGCAACGCATGATTTCATGCACAGCGACACGTCCGCCACCTTTACGTTTCACCAAGGTTTGTGCAATCACCGAATTCAAAGAATCAGACAACATGGTACGTACCATCGCCTTTTCGTCACCCGGAAATACGTCGATGATACGGTTAACGGTTGTCGATGCAGATGATGTATGCAATGTTGCAAACACCAAGTGACCGGTTTCAGCGGCGGTTAATGCAAGCCGAATCGTTTCCACATCGCGCATCTCACCCACTAAAATGATATCGGGATCTTCGCGCAATGCGGATCGCAATGCTGCGCTAAAACTTTCTGTGTGTTGATGCACTTCGCGCTGGTTAATCACACATTGATTAGGCAAATGCACAAATTCAATCGGGTCTTCAATGGTCAGAATATGGTCACGCTTGTGCATGTTAATTTCGTTCACCATCGCGGCCAAGGTGGTGCTTTTACCGGAACCCGTGGGACCTGTCACTAACACCAACCCTTTAGGTTCCTTCACAATTTCTTTGAATATTGCAGGTGTTTCAAGTTCATCAAGAGAAGGAACACGTTCTGGAATGTACCGTAATACCGCACCCGCACCACGTAATTGATTAAACATGTTGACACGAAAGCGACGGTTGATTTCATCAATACCAAAGGAGAAGTCTAAATCTGTGTGTTGTTCATGCAACTTGCGTTGTTCATCATTCAATATGGGCCATAGAATCTCTCGGACTTGTTGCGACTCGAAGTTTGGCAACCCTTCAAAGCGTGTTAAATCACCATCCACACGAAACATAGGCGGCAACCCAGCCGATAAATGAAGATCGGACGCTTTATGTTCCGCCCCAACTTTGAGTAACTCTGATAGATTCATGGTGTCTCCTTATGTTGAGTATTATAGTTCATTGAATGCTGGCGCTTGGTTGTTTCCTCATGTGATGTTGCCATTTTGTTTGCGCTTTATCGGGTTGTATGTTGCCAAACACGCCGTGAATACATCCCTGTAGGCTCTTCCTCGGCATCCCTGC
>CAYUEL010000093.1:0-8508 GCA_964443025.1 uncultured Gammaproteobacteria bacterium
TTATATTTTTTTTTTTTTTTTTTTACCCAATCTTTAAAAGTTTTATCAATCTTTCCTATCATAGCATGTTGTGCAATATAATTATTAATAAGATTGATCTCTCTATTATCTAAAATGTGAGAATTGATGTGCGAACCTTCAAATGTATATAAAGAATGTTGTAAGGTAAGCTTTGTTCCTAAAACCAGCATGTAACTGAGCTTCCTTTTTTGGCAATGTTTCAAAACAATTTCAGTGAGGTTAAGGACGGGAAGGGTGGATTGATTTTTTATGTATTCAAATTGAAAATGCACGGTATTGGCAGGAATAATAATAAATTGTGCACCTATTTTTTTAAGTTTTTCAATCGATTGAAGGATGATATCATGAACACCTTTCCAATCATATTTTTCATCGGGACCCGCGTTAAAATAATCTGAAAATGAAAAATTATGGATACAAATTTCCGGATGCTCAGCTGGAAATTTCTTTTTTGCAGCCATTTCAAAGATATATTTGTAGCATAATGCACTTCCGGAGCCTGAAATACCAACAATGCCAATACATTTCATATACTAACCTCTTTTTTGGTTTCAGATAAAGCTTGTTGATGTAAGATTTGTGTTAATTCTGTTGGGCTTGAAAGAAATGGAGAGTGATCGCATTTTAAGCTGATAACTTCATCAACTACATTTTGATACATACGCTTTTGATCTGAAGGTGTAATGGCTTTATCTTCTAAACATTCTATGTAGCATTTATTAACTTTCCCAAATTTTGTCTCCGTTAACGTTAATTTATCAAAAAATGGTTGACTGGGTTCAGGAACTAATTGTTGCAATGCACTTTCTGCTATATCGACAGAACAAGTATTAAAGAAAATAGAACGAGTTTGCTCAGATTTTTTAATATCAATTGCATACTCTTTGTCAAGAAAAATTAACTCTGTAGATATTCCTTTAGTTTCAAACTGCTTGGCGGTATCCATTAGCGACTCGCCGTTCTTTGGCATAAAAGCTGCAACGTAAACGAGCTTTTGAATCTTCCCAGGTATTTCTTCAGCCAGCTGAGATAATATGATTCCTGCCATGCTATGCCCAACAAGAATAACAGGTTTATTTTCGCGAAGCATAAGTGACTTGATAGCATTAGCATAACCACTAAGAGTAATGTTATCAAATGAGGTGCGATCTTCACCACGGCCAGGTAAGTTAGGAGTAAGGGCTTTATGCCCATAGGCCTCAAGGGATGACTTTATTTTTTCCCAGCACCAATTTGCGTGCCAGGCCCCATGAATCAGTATGAATGTATTGTTATTCATAATATTTTCCCATAGCAATCAGAATTTAGAATATTTAAAAATTGAGTAATGTAAGGATTTTTTTGAAATTGATGACGTTGTATTTTTCCAGTAAGTGTTTTTGGTATTTCGTTAACAACAATAAAATAATCAATATTTTCCTTTTCAAAAAAATCATTAGATTTTCTATTGATGGCGTGCAATTCTTCAATGAGTTGATTATTAATTGAGGCGCATTCAGATAAAGATAAGAAGCACACTAAATACATTTTAGCTCTAATCTCTTTATAGCCCACTAAAATTGCTTCTAGTATATGGGGATGGCTTAATATTCTTTTTTCGATTTGTTGCGGAGAAACCCAGACACCTTGGCGATAAATTAAATCATTTTTTCTGCCATGGTGGTAAAAGTAACTCTCCTCATCCACTGAGCATATATCATGTGTTGCAAACCAACCATTTTTAAAACGAGTATGAGTTGCCTGAACATTATTTAAATAATGTTCAGGATAGGTATTCCCTTTTATCCACAAATCACCTTGTATGTTTATACCTACAAGTTTATCATTTGCAGTTCTAATCTCTGCTTCGAAACCAGGGACTAATTTCCCCGAAGAGCCACGTTTAGTTTTAAAGGGTAAGTTGCTTATAAATGTACTTAAAGTTTCAGTGCATCCAATTCCGTCAATAATATCAGCCTGATGTTTTTGTTGCCATGCCTGATAAACAGGTTCAGGCAGACGCTCACCTGCGGACACATAATGGCGAATGGTACAAGATTGAAGTGTAGCCTCAAAAGGTATTAAATCTTGATAAATTCTGGGTGTTGAAAAAAATACAGTGGGTTTTTTTTCTTCTATTTTTTGATAGATTGTTTCGGGCGTCAGGTTTCTGGGAGATAAGATGGCTGTTGCACCTAAATATAATGAAAACAAAAGGCTATTAAGACCATAAGCGAAAAACATTTTTGATGTTGTAAAAAGAATATCACTTTCTGCTAAGCCTAGTACGCCATTTCCGTAATTTTCACACATTTGTTGGATGTCATGGTATGAATGAATAATAGCGCAGGGGGAATCTGTTGTGCCGGATGTAAAACAACAAAAAAGAGGGTCCTTTTTTTGTATGTTAAGTGATGAAGTATGTATAGCGTTTATCTTTAAGTTATCAGATGAAAATACTTGGACGTTAAAATGGTTGGTTAAATAAAAGTGGGTAGTATTATTTCCAATGAATAAAGTCTTAGCATTTAACTGATTTAAATAAAATGATAAATCACTTTTAGATAAATTGGGACTAATTAAACAGGGAACATGGCCTAAATGAATGAGACCAAAAAAGCAAATGACAGCCTCAATTGAGTCTTCAAAAATGCAAGGAATAACAGTTTGCTGTGGAGATAAATAAATATCGTAACGCTTCGCAAAAGCATAAATTTTATTTAGTAACGATTCGTACGTAATTTCGGTTCGATCATCGATTACCGCTATCTTCGCGCGTAGGCGCTCAGCTTCCTTGCCATCCAGATTGCCAAAAAGCATATTCTTTCCTTAGCCCACACCCATTATTACCCAAATGAAGGGTAGATTAAATACCCAGGAGTAAAAATAACCCAGATCAAATTAATCTAAATAGAATATTTATTATTCACTTTTAATTAATTATGGTATATACTTCATCTTGTAAAGAGTGTTGTTGATTAGTTAAAAAGCTAATTCAGTTGTATTCAAGCATTTCAAATTAAGTTTAAGGAGAAAACATGAATACAACGATCGAAATCACCATTGATGCACTTATTCATCAATGGCAGCAATGTAGAAAACAAGTTGCTCAAGCGAAAGCCGAACAAGTGGTGGTCGAAAAAGCGCTTTGGCACCAATTAAGACAATCCCATCTTGGTATCTTTGAAGAATTGGAACACAAGTTGGCCGATTTCATACAAGATGAGCCGGACAATGATGATTCCATTCCCTTTACCTTATTAATTTCCCATAAAACTCACAATCAAAATGGCGCTCCCGCCAAGATGAGTTGAAGTTTTTTAGATCGCAATATTGAAGACATGGTTAGGAGAAACGAGATGAATACACATGAAGCACTCAATTATGGGGTTAAACTGCAAGATATTATCATTGATAAGCCGCTATTACCTGAAGGTGAATACGAGGTCAGGATACGCAACTATCAAATCAGGACGAATAGGACAAGGACAGGACATTACGTCAAAATAGCTTTTGAGTTGATGGAAAATAAGTACGCAGGCATTAAAATATTTGAAAATTTCAATCTTAAACACCATGACCCAGAAGTGGTCGAGATAGGTTTTAAATGGCTAAAAACACTGTGTTTGGCGTGTGGTTTATCAGGTGAAGGTATGATTAATGAAGTTTTGCTAAAGCAATTGATTGGCAAGCGACTCACGGCCACTATCGTTATTGATACGAATGCGTATGGTCAATTAAATCGCATTCGTTATTATAAAAAAGTTAAATTGAAAGCCATGCGGGGGCTGCATGAATCATCTAACTAATCGTTAGAATTATTGTTACTTCAGATCAAGTCATTTCATTTCAAATTAGTTCGTCGCAGAAAATAAATCATTTTCTGATGGCTAAGTACAACCATTTTTATTAACAAGGACGCATTATGCAACCATCTATTTCAATGGGATTTACATTACCTGTTTTCAGTTTTGGTCAACTAGAAAAAGCCGCCTTACCTTTACCTGAGCCATTTTGGCGCGATCGTATTTTGGCGCAGGGATACCGAGTACTCATTGCGGGTCACCCTAAAGTGGGAAAGAGTGAGTTTTTTCTCGAAATGGCTGTGCGAGCGGCTTCAGGAAGTTTGTTTTTAAATCATGCTTTCACGCGGCCACTAAAAGTCTTGTATTTACAATCTGAAATCCATAATGCTTATTTACATGAGCGAATTAGTCAATTTACAAAACATGCCACATCTCATGAAAAAAAATTAATTTATGAAAATCTGCATGTTTCTTCTCGATTGGCTGTGGATTTAATGGGTCAAGATAAAAATAGCGTGAGCGATGTCATTGGTGCATTGAAGCCTGACGTCATTGGGATAGACCCAGTAATTTCATTTGCTCAGCTAGAAGAAAACAGCAGTACGGACGTATCCAAGCTGTTATACGATCGCATTCTTTCTTTGCAGCAATGTATTCACCCGCAGCCTGCTATTGTTCTGGTTCACCATTTACGAAAGAACAGTAAAGACGAAGATACGTTTCAGTGTATTCGGGGCAGCTCAGCTTGGCAAGGTTGGTATGACTCGGGCATTTTGCTCAGCGGTAAACCGCATGAAATTATTTTGCATTTTGATTTACGAAATGGTCCAACACCACCCCGAGAGCAGATCGTTTTGAACCGCCACATAGGTGCGTGGCAGCATGATGTGGTGGTGAAAAACCCATGTTGATTCGATTTTTTTTATTGCAGATTTATTACTTAGCAATGTTATGCAAATCATGCAGTTATGAAATTTTTTTCAATTTAAATATTACAAAAGAAAATTTTTTAAATGTTTCAGGGTTTGGAATAAAACCCCATACCCCCTTAAGGGGGGTATGGGGTTTTATTCCAAACCAAACCATCAGTCATTTTTGTTTTTCATTTTTTACACGGAGTGAACCATGAGTCTTTTAGATTTGCTCACACGCATGAACCCTGCTACAGGAAATTGGATGCAAGTGAGCCAAGGGATCCGTAGTATCAGCGCGCATGATGTTGCAGCCGCATTATCAGGATTATCCGTAGGTGCTTATTGCTTAGCGCAGTGGTATGGTTGTCAAGACGAATCCGTTTGGCCTATTTTGCAAGCAGTGATGCTCGAAGATGTGAAACAATTAGCAAAACAAGAACGTTGGTGGATTCGTAAAGATATCGCACAATTGGAACGATTGACATGGGCAGTTATCATGGAAATGTTACACCCGCCTATTTGTCGGACATGCCACGGTACGGGCGTTCAACCCAGTCAAATTTGTAAATCTTGCCAGGGGAACGGGCAAGCAAGAGCTGAACGCAGATTGCTTGCCAAGCGTTGCAACGTTCCTGAGAGCAATTGGTCAAAAATTTGGGAACCTAAATACCATGCGATCATGATGATATTTAACCAGTATGAATATGAGCTTATCAAACAATTGCGCGAAAAATTATTGGGGGTAAAACGAAATGGTACCCATCAAGAAAGCATGAAAACCAGAGATAATTCTAAAAATCAGGGTGATCATGCTATAGTTTTAAATGATAACAGGATATCTGCAAGGCAATGGAAATCCCCTGATATCATGGAGAAATGATGAATCGGGAAATACCCTTAAGTGTGATGCGTGGAGGTACTTCGCGGGGCTTATTTTTCTTAAAAGAAAATTTGCCGGAAAGCATTATTGAAAGAGACCCGATCTTACTTAAAATTATAGGTGCTGGCGAGCGTCGAGGCGTTAATGGGTTAGGCTCTGAAGATCCGCTTTTAAATAAAATGGCCATTGTTTCAAAATCATTACGATCCGATTGTGATATAGAGTACCAATTCATACAGGGTAATTGTGAAAAAAGGCTGCTCGACACCTCGGTAAGCTGTGGCAATATGATTGCCGCCGTTGGACAATTTGCCATCGAAAATGGCTTGATTCAGCCTTCTCTATCTGCCACTCAAGCCACCGTAAAGATATTTAATCTCAATACTAATAAAAGGGTAGATAGCTCATTCCCCATTAAAAATGGCCTACCGGTTTATGAGGGTGACCAATTAATTGATGGGGTTTGTGATTCAGCGGCGCCGGTATGGTTAAACTTTTATTCACCCAATGGTGCTGTTACGGCATCGTTTTTCCCAACGGGTAATAAAATAGAAAATATAGACGGAATTCCCTGTACGGTTATTGATTGTGCAACGTTATTAATTGTTATTCAGGCAAGAGATTTAAATTTAACGGGCATGGAAAGCCCACAATTATTAAATGCTGAAAAAGCACTGATAGAAAAATTAATAAAAATTCGGCAAGTCATCTGTACTAAATTAAATTTGCTCCAAGCAAACTACAGCGTATTACCAAAAATATGTATTATTAGCCCTGCAAAAAGAAACGGCGACATCTGTGCGCGTTTCTTTACGCCATTAACTTGTCATGCTGCAATACCTTTGACAGGTGCTATTGCATTAGCAGCTGCGAGTATAAATGTTCACCAGATACCACAACGGCTTCTTAATCAGACACCATTTTCTTTTCAAGTTGAACACCCTGAAGGAATTCTTGAAATGAGTTTATCGTTAAAGAAAGAAGGTGATATTCATTTGATTGAAAAGGTAGGTTTTGTCAGAACGGCACGAAAAATCATGTCGGGATTTGCTTATTTTTAAATAATAAAATTTTTTTGCAATTTTGCTTGACAATCGTCAGAACTTTATGGTACTATTTTCCCATACTCAGGAACTGCGCCCAACCCCCTCTCACTAGGGGGTTTTGCATTTTAGGGCCATTGAAAACTAAATTTTAGATTAATAAACGATACCGTCACAAAATACCATTGCAATGGAAATAACTGAGACCCATAAAACGGAATGGTTATTACGCATTATTCGAAGACCTGTTGATCATTATATCGATAAGTTTGCGTATCTAGATGACAGCACCATTAATCTCTTTTTTGCAATCATTGCGCAAGGTATTTTGGATTTATCGTTACCGTCGCACTGCGAGTGTAATAAGATATTCATTCGAGATGCACAACAATTTTTTAACACGTCTGTCTTTGAGATGTATGCAAAAGCCATTGAAATCAACCCCGATTGGGTTCGCTACCTTTTAAAAAAAGCCTATTTATTACCTGGCATTTCATCTACAAAATGAAATCAATTTTGGAAATCAAACACCTTTAATTTTCATGGAACAATCTCATGACTGGCACTTCTGTCTCTATTGATTTAAATATTGCTATTCAAAAGAAACTCGAATCTTGGTCCCATCCTTCCGTTGTGAAGCAATGGGTGGATGACAAGGTAGAAGGGGAGACTCTTTGCGAGAAACAACAAAAGCATCTGCACGATTTTTGGAAAAAGCTATTAAGTCATGGCAGTTCAAATAAGTTCGATTTAATCCAAAGTGTGTGGGTATTATTGTCCTTCCCAGAGCAACCTATGACATTAGTGAAAGAAATGGAAGGTATTCAGGATACGATTAAGCTCCTGCATCCTGCGCTGCGTTCCCATATTCAATTCCGCTTGTTAGAAGAGTTCCCATCTTTAAAAGATGAAACCTTGCTTTTATCACACCTTGATACGCAGCATGACAGTTTTAAATCCTATTGGGGTAAAGTGTTTGAGTTAATCAGCGTGATGGTCTTGATTCATTCCATAGCCCGGGGCCTTTATCAGAAAAATATCAATACACCACAAGTAACGTTGCTCAGTGAACAATTACGACGCTTATCTCACTATTTTTACCAATTGGATGTTCCTTTGGCTTATGACGTGATGGATAGTGTAAGCCTCATCGATTCTTGGTTAATCCAAGAAACTTTAAATAAAGAAGTTTCCTCTTTCTTTGGAATTGATAAAGAAATGATAGAATTGACTCCTTATGAGATGCGATCGCTTATTCATGGGATGATAAAGCGTGCCTATACCTTAATGCCTTCTTACTTTGAACACTACGAAATACTCGGCGCTGGATTTCGTTTATCCAAAGATTTAATTAAAAAACTAGAAGCACATCATGCTGAGTTGCAATTGGGTGTCACCCGTTTTGAAGCTTGTTTGAATGTTTATCGGCGCCTAAGAGGGGAGAAAGAGCGCACCGCCCAAATCATTACCAAAGAGGATGAGTTTATTCAAAAGCTCTTGTTTTTAAATCAAACCGGATGTTTAAATCTTAATCTCTTAAGTCAATCCTTTGGCGAGAATCCAAATTTTTCCCTTCACTGTAGCGCCAAAACAAAAACTTTGTATGAAGCTATTCAAGAAGAATTAAAACAAGGCTTAAAAGAACGCGCAAAAGACACGCAAAACGAGTTAACGGTGGGCATGGATGCCCACCATTTTTTATTGCAAACATTAACCCAGGAGTTAAATGAAGGTGCCATCATTATCCAAGCGCCTCGCAAAGCGACACCGGCTAATTCGCCTACGCTAAGTAAATCTGAGCCTGCGAATGAAGGCGCATCCTCACCACCACCTCCTTCACCTTATGTCAGCCGCGAAGCGAAATG
>CAYUEL010000094.1:0-8177 GCA_964443025.1 uncultured Gammaproteobacteria bacterium
ATTTAGCGTATGAATTTAATATCACACGTCAGGAGATGGATGTATTTGCGATGCAAAGTCATACGCGACTTGCAGCGGCACAAGACAGTGGTTATTTTTCTGAAGTACAACCCATCTACGATAATAAAGGAAATGCTTACACGTTTGACGATGGTATTCGTCGTGATACGACACTCGAAAAATTGGGTACGCTGAAGCCTTTCTTTGACAAGAAATTTGGCATGGTAACGGCGGGAAATAGTTCCCAAATCACCGATGGTTCAGCCATGCTTATTTTAGCAAGCGCCGAAGCTATCAAAAAATATAAACTTCCTGTGTTGGCTAAAATTGTAGATACTCATTGGGCTGCAATAGATCCCGCGATCATGGGAATTGCGCCTGTGCATGCTGTAACACCTATGTTGCTGCGTAATCATCTGTCATTTAAAGATATTGCTTATTGGGAAATCAATGAGGCATTTGCAGCACAAGTGTTGGCTTGCTTAAAAGCATGGGAAAGTGCGGAGTATTGCAAGAAACATTTTAACTTGGATAAGCCGATGGGAACGATACCCATGGATCGCGTAAACGTTGAGGGTGGTGCTATTGCTATGGGACATCCTGTGGGTTCCAGTGGTGCACGGATTACGTTGCAACTGGCAAATATTTTAAAACGTAATAAAGCACGTTACGGTGTTGCTACCATTTGCATTGGTGGCGGACAAGGTGGTGCAGTATTACTTGAACATGTGGATGAGGTTTAGTCATGAGAGAAATAATGAAATTAACAGACTGGCGCGTTGAACAAGATGAAAAAGACATCGCTTGGGTTTATTTTGATAAAGCCAATAGCTCAACTAATATATTAAGCACATCAACATGGGATGAACTTGAAGGTATTATTGAACATTTTGAAAAAGAGACACCTGCTGGCGTAGTGATTACAACGGCAAAAACGAGTGGATTTATTGCGGGTGCTGATGTAAAAGAAATTGCAGCCATGTCAAATGATGAAGAAGTGCGTGCGTACATTACAAAAGGGCAACGCATTCTCAAACGTATTGAATCGCTTTCATGCCCGACATTGGCATTGATTCGCGGTTTTTGCTTAGGCGGGGGCACGGAGCTTGCGCTTGCATGCAAGTATCGAGTTGCGGAAGATAGAAAAGATACACGCATTGGATTACCTGAAGTGATGTTGGGTATTCAGCCAGGATGGGGTGGTACGATTCGATTGCCTCGCTTGATTGGACCTATCAAAGCACTAGAATTATTGGTTTCTGGACAAACGTTGCGTGGAAAGCAGGCGCTACGTATGGGTGTCATTGATTATCTATTACCTGAGCGTGAATTGGTTCGTGCGGCAAGTCAAATTATTATTGCGCATGAAAAGAGACATCAGCCTGCTATTTATAATGAACTATTTCAATTTAAGCCATTTAGGATTCCTGTTGCAAAGATGGTACGTAATGCTGTTGCTAAACGTGCAAAGCCTGAGCATTATCCCGCACCCTACAGTATCATTGATAATTGGGAAAGATTGGGTACGCATACAAATGCAGGTTACCAAGAAGAATTGGATTCGATTATCAAGCTTGCCAATGACAATACATCTAAAAATTTGTTTCGCGTATTTTTCCTTCAAGAAAACTTAAAAAGCCAAGGGAAGGCTTCTTATTTTAATCCACAGCACGTGCATGTTATTGGTGCTGGTACGATGGGCGGAGATATTGCTGCTTACTGTGCAATGCAAGAAATGCGGGTAACGCTTCAGGATAAATCACCTGAATCTTTGGCGCGCGCTTTAAAACGTGCCTATGATGACTTTAAAAAACATTTGAAAGATGAGCGTTTGGTTCGTCATTACATGGATTTTTTAATACCTGATTTAAAAGGAGATGGTATTGCTAAAGCTGATGTTATCATTGAAGCTGTATTTGAAGATTTGAAAGTAAAGCAAGCGATATTTAAGAATCTCGAAGCGCGTGCGCCTGAACATGCTATTTTAGCAACAAACACATCCAGTATTCCTTTGGATGAAATCAATACGGTAATGCAACGACCTTCACGCTTGGTTGGTATTCACTTTTTTAACCCTGTTGCAAAAATGCAATTAGTGGAAGTGGTTTATGGTGAAAAAACAGATAAGCGCATTCAGCAAGATGCAATGGCCTTTGTTACCAAAATTAAACACTTACCATTGGCCGTGAAAAGTTCACCGGGATTTTTGGTGAATCGTGTTTTAATGCCTTATTTAATGGAAGCCATGCAGCTTTTGCAAGAAGGTGTGACACCTCTGGACATCGATAATGCAGCCGTTAATTTTGGTATGCCCATGGGGCCAGTTGAATTGGCGGATGTTGTAGGGTTGGATATTTGCTTATCTGTTGCAGAGCATCTGATTGACACATTTGATGTGACTATTCCTGATCAATTAAGAAATAAAGTTAAAGCCGGTGAAGTCGGTAAGAAATCGGGCAAGGGATTTTATAACTGGGAAAAAGGCAAGAAGGTAAAACCCGCACCCACTGAGAATAGTACTCAGGTGTCCGAAGAACAGATTCAGAATCGTTTGATTTTACGGTTTATTAATGAGGCCATGGCTTGTTTGCGTGAAGGCATTGTTAAAACAGCAGATGAAATAGATACCGGTGTTATCTTTGGAACAGGCTTCGCGCCGTTTCGTGGGGGCCCTTTACACTATGCCAAAACGATTGGCATTTCGCGCGTACAAACTGAATTAACGGAGTATAAACAACAGTACGGTGAACGATTCGCGCCAGATGAAGGTTGGGTTGATGCTGCATATTAAAAATGTTGCTGTTTTGGGAACCAGTGCGATGGCAGCACAAATCGCCGCGCACTTTGTAAATGCTGGATTCTCAGTATATTTATTTGATCTACCGGGTACAAAAAAACAAAAGAATCTTTTGGCTGACGATGCGCTTCATGGTTTAAATACACTTAAACCATCGCCGTTGCTTAAGCACAATTGGACATCTTATATTATCCCGTCTAATTATGAAGATGACATTGAAAAGCTGAAAACATGTGACTTAATTATTGAATCAATACCTGATCAATTAGAATGGAAAATTGATTTATTTAAGCGTATTGCCCCTTATGTGAATGATCATTGTATTATTGGCACTAATACATCTAATTTAACCATTCAATCTATCGCAAAGGAAATTCCAAAAAATATTCGGCCACGATTTTGTGGAATACATTTCTTTAATCCGCCACGTTACCTTCCTTTAATTGAATTAATAAAACATGACAAGACAGATCCCGACATTTTAAATTCACTTGAAAACTTTTTAATTATTTTTCTAGGTAAGTTTATTATTCGAGCGCGTGATACACCTTGTTTTATTGGTAATCGGATTGGTATGTTTGTTTTACTAACGGCATTAAGAGCGGCGGAAACATTTGATCTACGTTTAGATGTTGTTGATAAGTTAACGGGCCCCTTAATTGGCCACGCTAAAAGCGCAACATTGGGCGCATTAGATTTGGTTGGGCTCGATACATTTGCAAATGCTGTACGCAATGTTGCGAGGCAATTTCCAAATGATCCTTGGCATAGTGAATTTCAAGTACCTGATTATATTGAACAGCTTATTGATAGAGATATATTGGGCCTTAAAACGGGCATGGGTATTTATAAATCATCCCATGGGAAACGTCAAATTTATGATATCAAAGATGGAAGTTATCGTCCAGTTACAGGGCAAGTGCATAAAGATGTGCTTGCTATTTTAGATGAACCTAATGCAAAAAAACGATTTAAAAAATTGCAAGAATCTAAAATACCTGATGCAAGATTTTTATGGACATATTACCGTGATATTTGGCATTATACCGCTTATCATTTATCTGAGCTTGCAGATACGGTGCGAGATATTGATGATGTCATGTTATGGGGTTTTGCATGGTCACAAGGACCATTTAATCTTTGGCAAGAGATGGGTTGGCTTGATATTGCAGAAGCCATTAAATCAGAGATTTCAGAAGGAGAAACACCGGTTGACGTGCCCCTACCTGATTGGGTATTCGATTTAGGTAAGCAAGGTTGTTATGATGGCGAATCAGGTTACAATCCCACAACAAAGCAATACCAATTGCAACGCCAATTACCTATTTATCAAAAACTAAAACCTAAATTCTCTAAAACTTTATATGAAGATGATGCAGTGATTATGCGCGATGATGAAAATATTGCTATTTTAAGCTTTAAAACAAAGATGGGTATCGTGACCCAAGATGTGGTTACCGGAATTCGACATGCTTTATCAATAGCCGAAAAACAATCGGATGCGTTTATTATCTGGCAAGAAACAGGTCCCAATTTTTCAGTAGGTGCGGATCTTAATGCTTACCAAACTATTTTAGAAAAGAAGAACTATGCACTATTTGAAAGCAGATTAGATAATGTGCAAGCCTGTTGCATGCAGTTACGGTATGCAGAAATACCTACTGTTGCTGCATTAAAAGGATATGTTTTAGGTGATGGTTGTGAAATTGCAATGCATTGTTTAAGTCGTGTTGCGCATATTGAAACACAAATGGGTTTGGTGGAAAGTACTTTGGGTATTACACCTGCGGGAGGGGGTTGCAAAGAAATGGTATTACGTGCCAATGAGTTGGCAGGTGATCGCGATCTTATGCAATGGCTAAGCAATTATTTTATTTGCCTTCTTAATGGACGTACAAGTAGTAATGCCGTTGTTGCTCAGGAATGGGGGTTTTTAAAATCATCAGATGTATTAATTATGAACCCGGAAGAATTGCTTTTTACGGCAAAACAAAATGCCATTAGCCTAGTATCAGATGGTTATGTCCCGCCTCGTAAACCACGCATGCGTGTTGTTGGAGATACGGGTTGGGCACAAATGGCAACGTACCTGATTAATCAATATGAAGGTGGTTTTATTTCTGAGCATGATTATATCATTGGGCATCAGCTTGCAAAAATATTATCGGGCGGCATTCTTAATGCAGACAGTATTGTTACAGAGGAATGGTTAATGCGTTTGGAGCGCGAAGCATTTCTTGAGCTGATTCGTATGCCTGAAACAATTAAGCGTGTCGAATTGAAGTTGAAACGAGGATAGCATGAAAAACAGCGTGTACATTGTCTCCGCTAAGCGAACACCTGTTGGAAAAGCGCACAAAGGTGCGTTTGCGAAAGCACGCCCTGATGACTTGTTAGCGCATTGTATTAAAAATCTATTATCTGAAATTCCAAATTTAGATCATGAAAAAATTTCGGATGTCATTATAGGTTGTGCAATGCCTGAAGCAGAACAAGGTATGAATGTTGCACGTATCGCTGCATTATTGGCAGGATTGCCTAATAGCGTTCCTGCAATGACCATTAACCGTTTTTGTTCATCAGGTTTGCAAGCCATTGCATTGGCAGCGCAACTTATTGAAACGAACCAAGCGGATTTTGTTATTGCGGGTGGTGTTGAAAGTATGAGTTTGGTTCCTATGGGTGGGCATAAATTTGTATACAATCCAAAAATTTTAATGAAGCCTGAACACATTGGTATTGCCTATGGAATGGGATTAACCGCAGAGAAGGTCGCTGATAAATACCATATTACGCGCGAAGCGCAAGATGAATTTGCATTACAAAGTCATTTACGTGCTATTCATGCGCAAAAAGAAGGTTATTTCAAAAATGAGATTATACCGTATTGGTTGAACTCACGTTTGCCAAATCTTAAAGATAACCGTATTGATGTTATACGCATGCAAATTAGCCAAGATGATGGTCCTCGTGAAGATACATCATTGCAAAAATTAGAAAAGCTAAAACCGACATTTAAAAAAGATGGAACAGTGACGGCGGGGAATAGTTCTCAGATGAGCGATGGCGCAGCTGTTGTGTTGGTGGCCAGTGAAGCTGGATTAAAACAGTTAAACATAGAACCGCTCGGCCGGTTTTGTGGTTATGCGGTGGCAGGAGTTCCTCCTGAGATTATGGGAATTGGTCCGATTGAAGCTGTTCCTAGGGTGTTAAAACAAACAGGTCTTAAAATAAGTGATATCGCATGGATTGAATTGAACGAAGCGTTTGCAGCGCAATCATTGGCCGTTATCGAGCAACTTGGATTGGATGTTGGTATTGTTAATCCACAGGGTGGGGCTATTGCATTAGGACATCCACTGGGCGCTACGGGTGCTATTCGAACTGCAACGTTATTACACGGCCTAAAACGAACGGAACAACGTTACGGACTGGTGACGATGTGCATAGGAACAGGCATGGGTGCTGCCGGTGTATTCGAATCCTTGTAGGTAATGTTGATATTAGCCAATATCCTACGTAATTTTCAGCCTTTTCTCTATGCAAAACGAGCAAAAATAAGCTAGTCTTATAGTTTGCCATGTAATAAGCTGTACGCAGGAGTTAAATCATGAATGATGGCAAGAAAATCAGAGTGTTAGCTGTAGAAGATACGGGCCTTGCCAGGCTGATGCTAACGCAAAATCTAAAAGAAATCACGAATGTTGAAATCGTTGAAATTGTCTCTAGTGGCATGGACGGCTTTATGATTGCTACTGGCCGCCATGTTGAGATAGACATTATGTTTCTCGATCTAGGGTTAGAAGATATTGATGGCATTAAAGTGGCTGAAATGATTCGTCAATATGAAGTTAAAGAAGAATTAAAGCCTATTTTTATTTGCGCACTGACCGGTAGTGATACATCGAAATATCGACAAGCTTGCATGGATGCTGGAATGAACGCATTTTTAACAAAACCCGCCAATATTGATGTATTAGAGGACATGCTGATTAAGCTTGGACTTTTGGATGCGTCGTTAGCTAAGTGGTCGTGATTTTTTTTCAATCAAGTTAATCAATTGCTCGTGAAGATGCGTGGGAACAAGGGGCTTTAAAATAAATTCCTGATATCCTGCTTCGCGCGCACGATTATATCCGCTCTGCTTTTCGGGTGATGTGATAAGCACGAGAATAAGATGCTGCATGGCTAACGTTTTAATTGCTTTGGCGAGTTCAAACGGATTGAGGTAATGCGTATTTTCATCCACTAAAACTAAATAAAGTGGAGATTTTTTTGAATTTGTTTTAATTAAGCGCGTGATTGCTTCATTGCTTGTGATACCTTCGACTTGTTCATCGCCTAATTGGTGTAACAAAGCGGTAGTTTCTGCAGCATTGTCGCATATAACTAACGCGTGGATATTAGGGTATTTTTCTTGCCATCGAGTAATATCCTGGTCAATGTGTTGAAGGAGTAGGGGTAATTTTATTGTGAATGTAGAACCAACACCGAGTTCGCTTTCAAGAGTCACTTCTCCCTCAAGTGCATTCACCATTTTTTTAACAATAGCCAAACCCAAACCATACCCTTGATTATCCCGATGTTGAGATGCCACTATTTTTTTAAATTCATCAAATATGTTGGCTTGTGCATCCAAGGCAATACCACAACCGGTATCAATGACTTGAATCAGCAACATAGGGTGGTGCATATTACTTTCCAGATCTTGCTTTACGCGTAAGGTAATTGTGCCTTTTTGTGTAAATTTAATTGCATTGCCCAGTAAATTAAGCAAAATAGTAATGATGCAATGAGAATCACTGATAATAAAGCGAGGAACATCAAACGCATAATCGATAGCCAAAGTGATTCCCTTCGATTGGATACTTGCTGTTTGTGCTTCAGTAGTTAATTTAACGAGTTGTAACAAATCAACATTATCCTGTCGAATTTCAAATTTTCCAGCATCAATGCGTTCAAAATCCAAAAGCCGATCAATCATGTCGCGTAAACGTTTTGCTGATTCTTTAATGGCATCAACAAAATCATGCAGTGTCGGGTCAACTTTATCTTTATGACGAAGCAATATATCAGCACTCCCTTCAATGCCTGCAGCAGGAGTACGTAAATCATGTGACATATTCAACATTAATTCAGTTTTAAAGCGGCTTGCATCTTCAGCAACTTTTTTGGCTTTTTGCAAGTTTTCTTGAAGTTGTTTTTCTTTTGTAATATCGGTGGAAATACCCAATATACCAATGATATCCCCATCAGAATCACGTAGAGGCGTTTTACTTGTTAACATCACACTGTATAAACCATCTGGTTTAGGAATGATATCTTCAGCAACAATTGAGCTGCCTTGGGTTAAGATTTCTTTGTCAATTTTATGTAATTC
>CAYUEL010000095.1:0-8169 GCA_964443025.1 uncultured Gammaproteobacteria bacterium
CGACACTTTTTGACGAGCGTATATGAGCGTTAGCGAGTAGCGAGGAAAAACAGGGGCGGCGGGAGCCCCACTAGCGCGGCCTCCTTTCAGGAAATGAAAAACGTGCGTGTTCGTACACGCGTGTCATTCCTTTACGATTCAACCGTGTTCGTTTCTTCTTGTATCGCTTTGATGCTGAGACGTACGCGGCCTTGGCGATCGATCTCAAGTACTTTCACGCGCACTTCTTGACCTTCGCTCAAGTAATCGCCGACATTGTTCACACGCTCGTTTGCAATCTCAGACACGTGAACCAATCCGTCTTTGCCAGGTAAGAAATTCACGAATGCACCGAACTCGACGATCTTCACGACTTTGCCTTTGTAAATCTCGCCCACTTCCGCTTCTGCCGTTAACATCTTGATACGTTCGATTGCAGCTTTCGCAGCATTACCATCAACAGCGGCCACTTTTACCGTACCATCGTCTTCGATGTCAATGGTTGTGCCCGTTTCTTCGGTTAATGCACGAATCGTAGCGCCACCTTTACCGATGATGTCTCGAATTTTATCAGGATGTATTTTTAACGTGGTAATACGCGGTGCAAAATCAGAAATATCTGAACGAGGCGCTTCAATCGTTTTCGCCATTTCACCTAAAATATGCAAACGTGCTTTCAATGCATGTTCCAATGCCACGTGCATGATTTGGCGATTAATTCCTTCGATCTTAATATCCATTTGTAACGCAGTCACACCGTTTTTTGTGCCCGCGACTTTAAAGTCCATATCACCGAGGTGATCTTCATCGCCTAGAATATCCGTCAACACAGCGAATTTATCGCCTTCTTTAATCAATCCCATTGCAATACCTGCAACCGGTGCTTTAATCGGAACGCCTGCATCCATCAATGCAAGACTTGTTCCGCACACGCTTGCCATTGAGCTTGAACCATTCGATTCAGTGATCTCAGAAACCACACGCAACACGTAGGGGAATTCTTCTTCGGAAGGCAACACAGCTTTAATAGCACGTTTCGCTAAGTTACCATGGCCAATCTCGCGACGTTTAGGCGAGCTCATCATGCCCGTTTCACCGACACAAAATGGAGGGAAATTATAATGCAACATGAAAGTTTCACGGTATTCGCCGCCCAATGCGTCGATACTTTGTGAGTCACGTTCAGTGCCTAATGTTGCCACAACGATGGCTTGTGTTTCACCGCGCGTAAATAACGCAGAACCATGTGTGCGTGGAAATACTTTAATTTCCGTGCTAATAGGACGAACGGTTTGGTTATCACGACCATCAATACGCAAATTGCCTGAAAGAATTTCGCCGCGCACATGGTCTTTTTCTAAAATAGAAAACAATTCAGCCACTTCTTTGGCTGATACTTCACTACCTTCGGGCGCAAATTGTGCAATGACTTTTTGTTTCAATAGGGCAATTGCATTTCGACGATCGGCTTTTTCACGAATCGCATAAGCATCCGCCAATTCATCCGCTGCAAACTCTTCCATCTCGGCTTTAAGCGCTTCATTACTTTCAGGTGCTTTCCAATTCCATGATGTCGCACCGGCATCTTTAACAAATGTTTCAATGGCTTGAATTGCTACTTGAAATTGTTCATGTCCAAACATAACCGCATTCAACATGACTTCTTCAGACAAACCTTTTGCTTCTGATTCAACCATTAATACAGCTGATTTAGTGCCCGCAACAACCAAATCTAATTGAGATTCTTCAATGGCTTTATTCGATGGATTCAATAAATATTGTCCATCTTTGTAACCCACACGTGCCGCCGCTATCGGGCCATTGAATGGCGCACCTGATAACATCAACGCAGCTGACGCACCGATCAACGCAGGAATATCCGGCGTCACTTCTGGGTTGAGTGATTTTACCGTTGCAACAACTTGCACTTCATTCATGAAAGCATCGGGAAATAAGGGACGAATGGGGCGATCGATTAAACGTGACGTTAATGTTTCAAATTCTGATGGACGTCCTTCACGACGAAAGTAGTTACCCGGAACATTGCCTGCAGCGTATGAACGCTCTTGGTAATTCACGGTAAGAGGGAAAAAGTCTTGTCCTGGTCTCGCTTCTTTAAGCGCAACGGCAGTCACCAATACGACTGTACCTTCCATATCCACTAACACTGAACCGGATGCTTGTCGCGCAATGCGACCTGTTTCTAGGGTAACTTTATGCTGACCCCATTGAAAAGATGTTGTCGTAACCATGGTGATTTCCTTTTTATTGTTTTAGCGGCGTAGATCAAGTTCAGTCAACAGTAATTGATAACGTGACTGATCAACGTTTTTCAAATAATCCAACAGACGACGACGTTTACTCACGAGCTTCACCAAACCATGACGTGAATGGATGTCTTGCTTGTTGGTTTTAAGGTGTTCTGTTAAACGACGAATTTGATTAGTAATCAATGCAACCTGTATCTCAGGTGAACCTGTGTCGTTGGTGCTCAAATTAAATGTTGCGGCTGTATCGCGCATGATTTTCGCTTTTTCAGCGGTGTTTAATGACATGTTTTGCTCCAATTTTAAATCCGTATCCATTGTACCATTTTCGACCCCCATAATCAAAGGGGCTAAACCTCTACCAAACGCTTGGGGGCAAGCCGCCCATCTTCCAGAATCTCCCCTATCCCCAGTAAAACCGCCTGTTCACTCAGCAACCGAACGTATCCATCCGTAGGTAAGGCATTCATGCGAATAGCCTGGCCTTGTTTGATATAGTGACTAGCGACACTACTTAACCTAACAGCTGGATAACCTGATAATGCAGAATCCAAGGGGTGAATGCAGCGTTCTAAACCAAGATAACCCTCTTCCTCGAACAGCTGTTCTAAGGCCGGTAGCGATATCATATCCGCCTCAACATAAGGACCCGCTTGCGTGCGCTTGAGGTTCTTCACATAGGCTACGGTTCCCAACGCAATAGCAATATCCTCAATAAGAGTACGAACATAGGTACCTTTTGAGCAGCGGATATGCAGGGTTGCCGTTGTGTCTGTGGCATCGAGCAGCTTTAATTCATGAAGTGTGATATCCCTCGGTTCCCGAGGGATATCAATGCCTTTGCGCGCATATTCGTATAAGGGCCTGCCTTGATGCTTAATCGCAGAATACATGGATGGGATTTGCTGTGTTTGCCCAAGGAATTGCGTCAACACATCGGGTAACTTTGCTTGCCAATCCGCAGGAATATCTGCCTTGCGAACCACCTCGCCTTCTCGATCACCCGTGGTTGTGTGTATGCCTAATTCAGCCACCACTTCATAGGCTTTATCCGCATCGAGTAAAAACTGCGAAAGCTTTGTCGCTTCGCCTAAACACAGCGGTAAAATCCCTGTCGCCAATGGATCGAGACTTCCTGTATGTCCCGCTTTATTGGCATTAAATAAACGTTTCACTCGTTGCAACGCGTGATTAGAACTCATTTCATAAGGTTTATCTAATATGATAAAACCTGAAACATTTCGTTTAATCGGTTTTTTTTCCATTTAACAAGTCCTCAATCCGACGTGCTTTCATAAGCGTCTCATCAAAATAAAAATGAAGTGATGGCGTTCTGCGCATCATTAAGCGCTTCGCCAATTGACTCCGTAAAAATCCCTGCGCATTTTCCAACGCTTTCGTAATACCTTCTGTTTCCATAAGCAATGTGTAATATACTTTGGCACTTCCCATATCTGGCGCCATTACTACACGTGTGATATTAATTTTATGAAGTCGGGGATCTTGTGTTTCACGCAATAGTATTTCAGACAATAACTTAGCTATTTGTCGGTTCATGCGGTCTGTTCGTTTGAACTCTGGACTCATAATGTTCTGGCCACAGCCACTTTTTCATACACTTCGATTTGATCGCCGATCTTAATGTCGTTATAGTTCTTAACACCAATACCGCATTCTTTTCCGTGTTGTACTTCAGAGGCATCATCTTTATGTCGACGAAGTGATTCCAATTCGCCTTCATATATCACTACGTTGTTACGCAACACACGTATCCGGTTATGCCGTTTAACCGTTCCTTCCAGAACCATGCAACCTGCAACCGCGCCCAATTTGGAAGAACGAAATACTTCGCGCACTTCCGCCAATCCAATGATATCTTCTCTGAATTGAGGATTTAACATACCTGTAAGCGCATTTTTGATGTAATCAATAAGATCATAAATGATGCTGTAATAATTGATATCAACACCTTCATTGCTAGCAATTTTCTTAGCAGATGCATCAGCACGCACATTAAATCCAAGCAATAATGCGCTGGATGCCAATGCTAATGTTACATCAGATTCATTAATACCACCGACACCAGAACCTACGATATGAACACGTACTTCTGTATTCGATAATTTGGTTAATGCATCGCTAATGGCTTCTGCGGAACCTTGTACGTCCGCTTTAATCACAACATTCAATGCGCGAATATTATCTTGTCCCATTTGCAACATGTCTTCGACTTTTTGTTTATGTTGTTTCGCAAATTTCACTTCTCTGAAACGACCTTGACGGAACAAAGCTACTTCACGTGCTTTACGTTCACTGTCAACGATCAATAATTCATCACCTGCATTTGGCGTTCCTGATAAACCTAAAATTTCAACCGGTGTTGAAGGACCTACTTCCGTTTGTTTATGACCATTTTCATCCAGCATCGCGCGAATGCGGCCATAATGTAACCCTACCAATGCGACATCACCTTGTTTTAAACAACCGTGTTGCACTAAAACTGTTGCAACGGAACCGCGACCTTTATCCAGTGCGGATTCAATAACAACACCTTTTGCAGGACCTACCGCAACAGATCTTAATTCCAATACTTCGGATTGAACTAATATAGAATCTAACAATTCATCAATACCCATTCCTGTTTTTGCTGATACAGGAACAAACATCGTGTCGCCACCCCAATCTTCGGCGATAACTCCATGAGTCGATAATTCGGATTTAATGCGATCAAGATCAGCTGTATCTTTATCCATTTTATTCACAGCAACAATGATGGGAACGCCCGCTGCTTTCGCATGTTGAATGGCTTCAATGGTTTGTGGCATCACACCATCATCTGCTGCAACAACAAGAATCACGATATCCGTACACATCGCACCGCGTGCACGCATGGATGTAAATGCCGCATGACCCGGTGTATCTAAAAATGTAATTTCGCCTTTAGCGGTTTTAACTTTATAAGCACCAATGTGTTGCGTAATACCGCCGGCTTCACCTGCTGTTACGCGTGTACGACGAATATAATCGAGCAATGATGTTTTACCATGATCGACATGCCCCATGATTGTCACAACGGGTGCACGCCAAACTTCTTCACCTTTGTGCGCAGCGAGTTCAGATGCTAATGCCTCTTCCAATGCATTTTCTTTCAGTAAAATAGGTTTATGCCCCATTTCTTCAACCACAATGGCCGCTGTTGCTTGATCGATGACTTGATTGATCGTGGCCATCGCTCCCATACGCATCATGGCTTTAATTACTTCCGATGCTTTAACCGCCATTTTCTGCGCTAAATCTGCCACAATGATGGTTTCAGGAATGGTAACTTCTCGCGTAACAGGTGTTGTGGGTTTTTCAAATGCATGTTCTTGTACATGATGTTTGTCTTTGCGACGACGGCGACGTCTTGGACCGCCACCTTCTTCTTCATCACCTTCAAGAAAACCCATGGTGTGAATGGATTTAACATCTTGTTTTTTAAATTTACCCGCTTGCTTCTCGCGTACTTTTTTATCACGTGATTGATCATCGCGTTCAACTTTTTTAACTTCTTCCTTGCCTTTCTTCTTAGGTTTGGCTTTTTCAGCTGCGGCTTCTTTTTCAGCGGCAGATGTTACTTCAGGCTTTGCAGGTTGCGCTTCTTGTACTTGTGCTTGTTGTTGTTTTTCCACTTCAACTTTATGCGTTTCTTCTAATTGTTTATCAATTGCAGCTTCTTCTTGCTCAGGTTCTAATTGATTGCGAGGTACATAGGTTTTTGTTTTACGGTATTCGACTTGAACAGAACGACTACCTTGCGTGGTTTTAACTTTTCCAACGCTGCGGCGTTTTAATGTGATCTTGGGAGATGATGAATCTTTTCGTAAATAAGCTAATAATTCTTTTTGTTGTTCATCGGATAGGGGTTGCTTAGGGTCAATGTTAACACCCTCTCCCAATGCTTTTTGCATAAGCGCGGTTAGGTCATCGACATTGCGATCTAAACTTTCGGCGATTTGTTCTATGGTTTTTGCCATGCCGTTTCTCCCTTGCGTCACACATCTTAAGCTTCTTCAAACCAAGGTTTGCGCGCAGCCATGATCAATTTTCCAGCACGTTCTTGAGTTAAACTGCCGTCAATTTCCAACAAATCATCCGTTGCTAGTTCCGCAAGATCTTCTTGCGTTACTATTCCCTGTTGGGCCAATTTTTTCGCTAAAGCTTCAGTCATGCCTTCTACTTGCAACAAATCAGCCGCTGGTTGCTTACTGCCTTCGCCTGATAATGCTTCACTTAATAAAACATCTTTCGCTCTACCACGTAATTCTTCTACCATATCTTCATCTAATCCTTCTATATTAAGCATTTCATGTTTTGGAACATAGGCCACTTCTTCAACTGATGAAAAACCTTCTTGCACCAGTACTTGAGCCAAATCTTCTTCCACACCCAATTTCTCAACGAATGTTGATACAAGACTTTGCGCTTCTTTCTCGGTTTTTTCGCGCGCTTGTTCTTCACTCATCACGTTTAATTCCCAACCTGTAAGTTGCGACGCAAGACGAACATTCTGTCCATTGCGACCAATGGCTTGTGACAATTGCTCTTCTTTAACAGCAATATCCATCGTATGTGTATCTTCATCAACCAAAATAGAAGCCACTTCCGCGGGTGCCATTGCATTAATCACAAATTGCACAGGCTCTGATTCCCATACCACGATATCAATCCGTTCACCACCTAATTCACCGGATACTGCTTGTACACGCGAACCACGCATACCCACGCACGCGCCAACAGGATCAATACGACCATCATTTGTTTTAACGGCAATCTTCGCACGCGAACCAGGATCACGTGCAACACTTTTAATCTCGATGAGTTCTTCACCAATTTCAGGTACTTCAATTTTGAATAACTCAATCAGCATTTCTGGGCATGAACGGCTCAATTTAATTTGAGGACCGCGTGGCTCAGGACTAACAGATTTCAAATAAGCACGAATTCGATCGCCATTGCGTAATGCTTCTCGTGGTAATAAATCTTCACGTTGTAAAATACCTTCAACGTTATTGCCTAAATCAATGATCACAAAATCACGGGTGGATTTCTTCACGACACCCGTTAATAATTCGCCCACACGTTTTTCATAGGCACCCATGACTTTATTGCGTTCTGCTTCACGTACTTTTTGTACAATCACTTGTTTGGCAGTTTGTGCAGCAATACGGCCGAATTCAACGGATTCCATGGGAACTTCAATAATATCGCCTGGTTGTGCATCTGCTTTTTTCTGTCTTGCTTCTTCAAGCGGAATTTCACGTTCAAGATTGATATCTTCTTCACGTTCTTCATCGTTTGCAATTTCTTCAGGGTCGACCACCGTCCAACGGCGGAATGTATCGTAACTTCCCGTAGACGTATCAATAGTGACACGTACATCAATATCAGTGCCAAAGCGCTTACGCGTTGCCATCGCTAAAGCCGCTTCGATCGCTTCAAAAATAACCTTTTTATCCACATCCAATTCATTGGACACAGCATCTGCTACGAGTAAAATTTCTTTATCCATCGTTTGCCTCTTTAGCTTTTGTGCCTGGGGAAGAAACCTCTAGCCGCATGGCATCTATAGGAACCCCGGCGACACGTAATTCTGATTGAAGTTGACGACTTACCCGCGCCAAATCATCAACCGTAATACCACCTGGTTTATCCACGTACACATATAAGGCCGCATGCCGGCCCATTCCTGATTGCTTAACGTCGCAACATTGATAGCCTAAACCTTCAATGACCGACACAACCATCTCTTTTATATCTACCATCTTTCACCAGTAAAAAAGGGCCATCCGGCCCCTCTATTTTTTGCATCATTTTGGTAGCGGGGGTAGGATTTGAACCTACGACCTTCGGGTTATGAGCCCGACGAGCTGCCAGACTGCTC
>CAYUEL010000096.1:0-8165 GCA_964443025.1 uncultured Gammaproteobacteria bacterium
CGCAAGTTTATCGTGCCGTGATTGAAAATATCGCTGCTGAGCAAGCAGCACGTATGCTTGCCATGCGCAATGCAACAGATAATGCGGCGGATATCATCGCCAGCTTGCAATTGGCTTATAACAAAGCGCGGCAAGCAGCAATCACACAAGAGATTTCTGAAATCATTGCGGGCGCTGAAGCAGTGTAAATAGTGCTGCGAACGCAAGAGAGCGGTAACGAGCCAGAGTTTAAGTAAACAAGAGGAACACAACATGCATATAGGTAACGTAGTAGAAGTCATTGGCGCGGTCGTTAAAGTGGAATTTCCACACAATGCTGTTCCAAAAATATATGACGCCTTACTTATTGAAAACACCGATATTACGTTGGAAGTGCAACAACAACTCGGTGGCGGTGAAGTTAAAACCATTGCGATGGGTTCAACCGAAGGCTTAAAACGCGGATTGAAAGTTAAAAATACCCATGCGCCAATTACGGTTCCTGTGGGTAAGAAAACATTGGGTCGAATCATGGATGTGTTGGGGAATCCGATTGATGAAGCCGGCCCTATTAATGCAGATAAATACATGCCTATTCATCGTGATGCACCTAAATTTGATGAACAAGCCGATACAACGGAATTATTAGAAACAGGCATTAAAGTCATCGATTTGATTTGTCCTTTTGCGAAAGGCGGTAAAGTGGGATTGTTCGGCGGTGCCGGTGTCGGTAAAACCGTTAACATGATGGAATTGATTCGTAACATTGCGATCGAACACAGCGGTTATTCTGTATTTGCCGGTGTGGGTGAACGTACCCGTGAAGGTAATGACTTCTATCATGAAATGAAAGATTCAAACGTATTGGATAAAGTGTCATTGGTTTATGGACAAATGAATGAGCCACCCGGTAACCGTTTGCGTGTTGCGTTAACGGGTTTAACAGTGGCGGAAAGTTTCCGTGATGCGGGCAGCGACACATTATTATTCGTCGATAATATTTACCGTTACACATTGGCAGGTACAGAAGTATCCGCGTTGTTAGGACGTATGCCATCAGCGGTAGGTTATCAGCCGACATTGGCAGAAGAAATGGGTGCGTTGCAAGAACGTATTACATCCACTAAAACAGGCTCGATCACATCGATTCAAGCCGTATACGTACCTGCGGACGACTTAACCGATCCATCACCTGCAACAACATTTGCGCACTTGGATGCGACTGTTGTATTGTCACGTCAAATTGCAGAATTAGGTATTTACCCTGCGGTTGATCCATTGGATTCAACATCACGTCAATTGGATCCGCAAGTGGTAGGACAAGAACATTATGATGTGGCACGTAAAGTTCAAGGAACATTGCAACGTTATAAAGAATTGAAAGATATTATTGCGATTTTAGGTATGGATGAATTATCTGAAGAAGATAGAAAAACTGTATCTCGTGCGCGTAAAATTCAACGTTTCTTATCGCAACCCTTTTTCGTGGCAGAAGTATTTACAGGATCGCCCGGTAAATACGTATCATTGAAAGATACCATTGCTGGATTTAAAGGCATTGTGGAAGGTGAATACGACGCACTTCCTGAACAAGCGTTTTATATGGTTGGAACAATCCAAGAAGCCATCGAGAAGGCGAAGAAATTATAAACAAAGTCGTGCACTTTATAATCAGCACAGAGCCGCGAACACGAGAGCGGTCCGAGCGAGAAAGTAAATTAGCACAGAACCGCGCACGTCAGTAAGCGGTCCGAGCGAAGCGAGGTAAAATATATATGAAACTCAATGTAGCCATTGTCAGCGCAGAAAAGCAACTTTTCATCGGCGAGGCCGCAATGATTGTTGTGACCGCTGAATTAGGTGAAATGGGTATTCTACCGGGTCATACACCGTTGCTTGCAAGTTTGCGACCTGGACAAGTGCGTGTGATTTTGGATTTACACAAAGATGTAGAAGGCAATGATCGTGAAGAAGTATTTTATATTTCTGGCGGCAGCATCGAAGTTCAACCCAATGCCGTGACAGTATTAGCTGATACGGCGGAACGTGCAAGCGATCTTGATGAAGCTGCAGCCCTAGAAGCCAAGCGTGCTGCCGAGAAAATCCTTCATGAACAACATGAAGACTTTGATTATGCTAAAGCACGTATCGAATTGGCACATGCTGCTGCGCAACTACAGGCTATTCAAAAACTTCGCGAACATTCCAAACATTAATCTCTGGTCAGAGCACGAGCGTGAGCGAGTGATCGGATGAGTTCTGATTCTACTGATCTCGCTACCGCCCGCGCTCATCGCTTCTTTCTTAAAAGGAATGCCACGCGAATACGCGTGTCATGCTGATTATATTATGATGGCATTGTTCAGTAACGAGCGTAAATCAAACCCATCCGATCGCTCGCTGATGCTCGCGCTCAGACTCAGGGCTCGTCACGCACTCATGCGCATCACAGGCTCATGCTCATTGCGCTTATTTCCGGTCAGCGCGAACGTGAGTGAGCGATCACTAGATTTTTAATTTTTCATTGTTATCGTTGGTTGTTAAATTATTTTGATTATTCATTGAATTGTTAGTCAAAGAAAGGTTCAATGTTCCACCTTGTCCCGGTATAGAAGTTTGACCGTTTGTCGATTCGCTCGATACAAAACTTACATCCGCTACCGACGAACCAACATTCTCCAACTTCGTATACCCTTGCATTTTTTCCATCAGAAACGCTTTCGCAAACGAATATAAAATATAACTCGTTGCGGCAATCACAAGGCCATAACCCATATCCTTAAGCGGAATCGTCGATAACAACACCAACTCAGGAAAGAAAGCATACAACACAAAACCCGTTACAATCATCGCGCCCAACAACGCTTTAAGGGCATTTGATTTGGCTTTGTCTTTACTTTTTTCTTGTTTTTCAATATCAGTCGCATGGAGCCAACTGTACGTATGGCTCAATGCTTTCGCTCCATGACGCAAGGTCGCAACCATTCCTCCAAGGATGATGGCACCAAACCCTGCTAATATCATACCGGCATAAACCAAGCCAACACCGGTAATCGACGCAGCGGCTTTAAACGTATAGAAAACAAGGTTTGCATAGATTTTAGCGGAACTATCACCCTCTTCTCTCTTTTTATGAACATTCCACCAATACATTGCAGCGCGGGCGGAATCGGCCAAACCAATACCAATCACAGCGTAAATGCCGCCTTCTTGTATCAAAAATTTGACAAAGCGATCCAAGGAAATAAAGCCGGTTATCAACGATGCCTCGGCGGCACCTACCTTGTGTTTTAACTTTTTCATATCAACTCTCCAACTTAGACATAATATCAACTTAAGCCATCTTACATAATTTCTCAAGTGTTGATAATATAGATATTTATTGATATACTATTTCCTAACGGGAAACTATGAGGTAACTACTTGATATGGATTGGAAAACAGCTGTAAAAAACTTTGTCATTATTGTTGAGGCGGGTAGTCTGGCCGAAGCAGCACGCCTTCGTTACACATCTTCGTCCGCTTTAAGCAAGCAATTAGGTTGGCTGGAAGATCGGCTTAAGACGCAATTGTTACACCGCACAACCCGGCATTTAAGCCTTACTGAATCCGGGCAACTCTTTTATGTTCATGCCAAGAGGATCTTGGATGATATTCAAGCATTGGAGAATCAAGTATCCACACGCAGCGATGAATTGTCGGGACAAATTCGTATTACTTGTCGCGCACTTACGCAACAATCCATGTTGTTGCAATTAATACCTGGGTTTCTCGCGAAACATCCGAAAATAAGCATTGAACTCAATGTTAGTCCGCGCGAGCAGGATTTAGCGAATGAAGGTTATGATTTTGCGGTTCGTTGTTGTTATTCCAAGAATCAAAATAATATGGAACAAGTGTTGTTAGGTTCGATAAAAATAGATGTTTATGGATCGCCAGATTATTTTAAAAAACACGGAGAGCCGCAAAAGCCGGAAGATTTGGTTAATCATAATTGCCTCATTCATACGGGCATCGATACTTATGGTCGATGGGAATTTGCCGACAAAGAACAGGTGTCGGCGCGTGGCAGTTTTGGATCCAGCTCAAGCAAAGAATATGTTTCTGTGCGCGGTAGTTTTAGCTCAAATTCAAGTGGTGCGTTAATAGAGGCCGCCAGAAAAGGGTTGGGGTTGATTCAGATCAGCGATGATTTAATTTTGCAAGATGTTATTGATGGCCATTTGGTTCCTGTATTGCAGAAGTATTCCGGTTTTTGCAATGATATTTACGGTGTTTATCCCAAACAAGCTTATCCCAATAAAAACGTATTGGCATTGATTAGTTTTCTACAAGAACATAAATTTTGTTCGTTATTTTGCCAGCCGGATCAACAATGATTTTTTAGACATCGTTTTTAAGAAGAGAGGAATATTCATGAACACAGTTATCAAACCCCTGCGTATTGGTGATCCTATTTTGCGTAAAGTAGCACAACCTGTTGCTGCGTCAGAATTAGGTACTCACGAATTGCAGCAGCTCATTCGTAACATGTTAGAAACCATGCGAGCCTACAAAGGTGTTGGAATCGCGGCGCCACAAATTGGGGTAAGTAAGCGCGTCATCATCATGGAAGCAAATAATAATCCACGTTATCCTGATGCGGATCCCGTACCGCTGACTATTTTAATTAATCCTGAACTTGAGTTACTGAACGATGCTCGAGAACAAGGTTACGAAGGTTGCTTAAGTTTGGGCGGCTTGCGTGGGATTGTATCGTGGTGTCCGAAGGTGCGTTATTGGGGAATGACTCCTGAAGGCGAGCGATTAGAGCGCTTCGCTGCCGGGTTTCATGCCCGTATTATTCAACATGAAGTGGATCATTTGAATGGCCGCCTTATCGTTGATCGTGTTGCAGATTCACGAAGCTATGGATTTACTGAAGAGTTAAGAGCGGCCGAAATAATCCCTTAAGAGGAAGGAGGGACTTCTCGACGCTACACTCTGGTTTGTTGTACCGCCACCAAAGAACGAGAAGCCCCGAAGAAATAAGATTGTATTTTGTATTATTCACTTTGGAACCCCCTCATTTGGGTGGAAATATGAGGATTGTGTTGTCGATAACAATGCAACCACTTTTTCCGCTAAATAAAGCGGTAAATGATAGATCGTTGAGTCTTGATTCTCACACAACGTATTTCCAGAAAGAATAACGCTCTTTTTAGGATGATAATTATCGATGTATTTTGCTAAGCTTTTAGCTCGAGTGATTATCCCGGATTTAACTTCCACAGGAATAATATCATCGTCGATGTTGATTAAAAACTCAATTTCATTGCGATGGGTTTGCCAGCTATGAAGTTTCGAGGTGTCACCCGCAATCAATTGTTGAGCAACAAAATTCTCTGCAAAATAACCCTTGTATGTCCCAAAGTTATAATCCATTAGCGTTTTGGGTGCAAGCTCGCTCATTGAACCCAGAATACCAACATCAAACATGAAGAGTTTAAAAATGTTTTCCTTAGTATAAGCGTTTAAAGGAATTTGCACGGTTTCAACAATAGGTATTTTTGTAACCAATTCTGCAGAATTAAGCCAATCAAGCACATTAACCAGTTGCGAATAACGATCAATATTGGGAATGATGCCTTTAAATCTAAAGCGCGCCGCAGTATTGTCTTGGTTGATGGCAAGTTGATTTGGAATAGTGTGCCATGTGCGATCGATATGCATCGCATTCACTTTTCCAGCATGTTTTGCAATATCCGCATAATAGGCATTGATCAGCTCTTCCTGCTTATGACGAACGTTTTTAGTAGCGGAGTACAAATCTTCTTGCGATTCAGCAAAAATAGTAACAACTTCCGGCAATCCTCCCGTAATAAAATAATGTTTTAACCGCTCCCATAAACGGTTGTGCATTGGCTCTGATATTTTTGTATTCAACGTAATGTTATTGAAATAATCGGATGTATGATGATCACCAATGCCAGCTAGAAACTCAGAAAATGTCATGGGATGAAGATGCATCATATCCACTTTCCCAACAGGATAAGATGATTCATTTAAATGCAAACCCAATAATGATCCTGCGCAACACAGTGCCAATTGTGGCATATCCTCGCAGAAGTATTTCAAGCTGGTGAGAGCTTTGGGACAGGCCTGTATCTCATCAAAGATGACTAAGTCATGAGCAACATCAATATCGGCTTTTAAAGCAAAACGTAATTCATTAATGATGTACTTGGGGTCAAGGTTGTCACTAAACAGCGATTGAGCCCACGCTGCTTTTTCAAAATTAATGGTATGGCATTGGCGGAAACATTCTCGACCGAATTGCTCAAGAAGATAAGACTTACCTGTTTGGCGAACGCCCCGTAATATCAAGGGCTTACGCTTAGGGGCATCTTTCCATACCTTCAAATGTACCATGAGATGTCTTTTCATAAGCTAATACTAACAAACTGGCACACTTTTTACAAGTAAAAAATGTATAAAACACACACTTTTTGCAAGTAAAAACTGTAGTTTTTATACACTTTTTGCAAGTTTGAGGCTTAGAGACGACGTTTTCTGGACAGCGCTCCGAAAATGGCGTACACTTTCGGAAAGTGATTCCGAAAATGGCGGGTTTAACATGATTCCTCGGCTACTCCAGCTTCCTCATGACGAGAGCTTCTTTTTATTTGGCGCCCGAGGTACGGGTAAAACCACGTTAATTGAGGCGAGTTTTGATCAAGAAACAGCGTTATACATCAATTTGTTGAAAACTGAAGAAGAAGCAAGGTTTGCTCGCAATCCTGATCAATTGATTGATTTGGTAGCTGGAATGCCCGCTACACAAACTCACGTCATCATTGATGAAATTCAAAAGCTACCGAAACTTCTTGATGTTGTGCATTACCTCATTGAGAAAACAAATAAATATTTTATATTAACGGGATCTAGCGCTCGGAAACTGAAACGAGGTGGTGCGAATCTTTTAGCAGGAAGGGCATTTGAATATCACTTGTTTCCGCTTAATTACTTAGAAATAAAACAACAATTTAATTTGATCGACGCCCTACAGTGGGGTATGTTGCCTAAACAACAAGAGCATTTAACAGAAGATAAAAAATCAAAATATTTGCAAGCTTATGCTAACACTTATTTAAAAGAAGAAGTTTGGGAAGAACAGGTCATTCAAGAATTAGACCCTTTCCGTCGCTTCTTGGAAGTAGCTGCTCAAAGCAATGGAGAAATAATTAATTTATCCAATATTGCTAATGATGTTGGAGTTGATGATAAAACCGTAAGAAATTATTTTTCTATATTAGAAGATACATTGATTGGTTTTGTTTTGGAACCATTTCAACATTCGTTTCGTAAGCGATTGAGCAAAAAACCAAAATTTTTCTTTTTTGATACGGGTGTTGCTCGAGCATTGTCGTATCGATTAACTATTCCGTTGCAACCAAAAACAAGGCCTTATGGCGATGCATTTGAACATTTTATTATTACTCAGTGTAAACAATTAGCAAGTTATGCTCGAAAAGATTATCGTTTTTCTTATTTGCGTACTAAAGATGATGCTGAGGTTGATCTGATAGTTGAACGCCCAGGGCTGCCATTATTGTTTATTGAAATTAAAAGCAGTGAGGAAGTAGATGCTAGGGCAATCGTAACGCTCAGGCAACTTGCTCGTGATTATGGCGATTGCGAAGCCGTGTGTTTTTGCAATGAAAAGCATCCTAAATTAATTGATGGTGTTTTTGTTTTTCCTTGGCAACAAGGGATGCAAAAGTATTTTTGGGATTAACGGTTAATGTGGCGCGGCCGGCCCCGCCAATAAATTGACAAAATACCTTAGCAAAATTGCTTAAAGCGTTGGATAACGCTATCTTTATAGATCACATACTTATTAAAATTAAGGTCAGCGATGCAACCCTTTCGGAAAACCCCCGATTCGCTTCGCGAATCTGCCCCCTTAAAAGTGGGCAGTATATTTATTCTTTTCATGATTGCGATCATAGCGCTGATTTCTTGTGGTGAAAGCGAACCGCCCGCACCCAAAGTCACGGTGGAACAAGTAAAAAGACAAGATGTTACGGAAAGTAAAACTTACATTGCTACTATCCAAGCTATTAATACGATTGAGCTAGTGCCGCGTGTCGAAGGATTTTTAATTGGAAAATATTTTATCGGGGGTGATGATGTTGAAACCGGAC
>CAYUEL010000097.1:0-7841 GCA_964443025.1 uncultured Gammaproteobacteria bacterium
GTGGCAGAGTGGTTATGCAGCGGCCTGCAAAGCCGTGTACGCCGGTTCGATTCCGACCCCAGCCTTCAATAGACTTCTTTCGAAACTCTAACTGTGGCAACAAACTGCTGCGTCGCCGCGGTGCTCGAATCCTCATGTACTGTGTGTACACTGCGGTTCTGCGCTCCGGGTCTCCTTGCACTTTACTGCCACAGCGAGTTTCGAAAGAAGTCTAATTTATTTTATCTCCCTTCGTCGCACCTAATGGCATTCTTTTGAAATGCCTGGTAAAATCCTCGCTGTTCATTTCAAACTGCCTGGGTGGCGGAATAGGTAGACGCAAGGGACTTAAAATCCCTCGGGAAATATACCTCCCGTGCCGGTTCGATTCCGGCTCCAGGCACCAACAACATGTTTCAGATAGTTCCCAATAGTGTAATAAGCTATTGCCTTCATTAGTCAGCTTCTGACACTGCTGCTGGATAGCCAGCAACTCCAAAAAAAGTAAAGCACCACCCATTTGGGTGGAAATGAGGGCATTTAGTAATAGGTCATTCATTAATTAAACTATTCTTAAGATAAGATGTATTGATTAGGTAGTTTATATGTCACCTGAAGACCAAACAATCTTGCGCCAAGGGTTTTCAGCAATTTTAGCTGAAATTCGTCAACGAATTGCAACGATGATACGAAGTAGAGTTTGGTCTTCTCGCTTGCAAGTAACAGATAACATGAGCCCCCATGAGCTGATTCAACTGCTGAATGGGCTTGAAGTCTATGTCGCCAATACTATTGCGCATTACTTGGGACAAAATATCGATTTTGGCGTGCCACTTGCAAGGCATAAACATTTTATCGAAAGAGTTATGGCCCTTGATACGCTCCTCTCTAATTTGCATGAATTATTTGAACCGCATATAGAATTATTAATAAATGAAATTCCAGACGATAATATGAGGCAGTTGCTGAGGACACTTTCTGTTCGAATAATAATAAATCCTCACATGAATCCTAATTTAGAAGATAAACACCTTTTACCCATATTGCGCGCTCGTCTTTTACTTCATTGTTATCGTGCAGCCTGTTTTGGTGCTTTACAAAATGAGCTTATAAATGGTCTTTCAAACAGACTTGAAATATTTGTTGTTCGTGCGCCCATGGAATTGATGGCTGGCGGGCCGCCTGAAATTTATGAAGCTGCTTTACCCATCGAAAATAACAACCAACAGCAAGGAGCGTTGAGTTCTAATGATACTTCACGTATAGAAACATTAAATCAAATGTTAAGCAATTTAGGCTCTGACACTATCTTAACCGAAGACAATTATAGGCGATTAATAAACCTGCAAGCTAACCAAGGTTGTGAAGGCCAATTACTGTTTTTTAATTACTTAACAGAGAGCGAAGTATATGACTTTTTAAGCGACAAACAAAACCATACGTTAGGGCTTGATGTTTGCAGAAAGCGCATGTTGTCAGGTTTGCTGTATGTTAGAAGAGATAAAAATATCGGTTATTACCCTTCTCATATGGTTGTAATGCATGAGCTGATACATATCGTTCATGTGATGCGCGGTATATATGCCAAAGGTATTACAGATATTGTGCCTGCAAACGAGTGGAGCGCATCAGTGTTTACAGCGTATAATAACTCTACAGAAGAATTTAAAACTACATTTTTTGATAGGGTTTCTGAACACTCAATTTCTCAAGAAGCGGGGTATGTTGTTTCGCGGGCGCCCTATGTGGTTTTTACGCTGTCACTTGCCAAGGCATCTGTGCACTTTGAAAGCCCAGATAAGATAGAAGAAATGGAAATACCGCTGGATAATTACTTGATATCTAAGGGTTTAATTAAAGCCGATGAATCTCCTACAAGTTGTTGCAATTTAATGTAGTTTAGGGAATAATTATATGTGAGGTAACTTATGTTTGGAAAGCTAGCAACGGTATTGTGGTCAGAAGGAGCAAAACTGGAAACAGTTAAAGTCTATATGGTGGCTCCTACTGATCGCCTTCCTAAAGAAGAAACATTGAAAAGAGAGTTTGGAGTGAAGTTTTTTGAAAGCATTCCTGTGGAACTTATCAAAACTAGCAAAAAGGCGTTTTTTAAGGATATCAATGCTGCCCAGGCTTTTCAATTGATGAAATTTGGCTCTGGGCTTTATGAACTAAATTTGCCTTCTCAAGCGATCACAAATGCAACGGAAAACTCAGCCAACCAAATTGAAGTGGATGCCTCTAAAATAACATCCTCATCTATATTGAATGTTACAGTGATTGCAATACCGACTTATGCAAAATGTAAAATAGAAAACCCGTTGCTCACAGGGACAGATACACCGCATGTGGAAGTTGGCTCTCCGCCAAATCCTGAGGTGTTGAAACGAATTTGTAGTTCAAATTAGAAATAAGCTATAAACAGTGATTCTTTTGAAGAATTGTATAATAATTTAGCTGCAATTCAAGGAATGCTTGCTTCATGGGATGCATTAGCAGCTGGAGCGTTGATGGAAAGACTTTCACCTCACCTTAATGCATTTTATACGCAAAATAGCCCTACCAATCCCACAAATAAAAGTGTGCCTTACTCTCTTAGAGGCAAAGAAAATACGTGAAATTTTAGAGCAAGATCGCGATGAAATTAATTATAGAGGCAAGTATGGCGACACGCTGTTGCATTCTTTGATGCGGGATTTTCTTACTAAAGATGCTGAAGAGTTGCAGAAAGCTAAAGAAACCTTGGCAGTATTGTTGGAATTTGGCATTAGATTTAAGAAGACGACATAGAAATCAAGGAAATAATCCCGGTTCCAGTGCAACTTATGCCACTGATACGGCTAACAAGATATCAACACAATTACAAATGTGAGATCATTTACCATCTAAGGCCAGGCACCAACATCGACTTCATAGCACTTACAAACTTACAAGAAGAATTCCATTACCTCAAAGTTAGCAATCCTATCGTCAGAGGATTATTTTTATTTATTTGACTTAGAGGGTGGGCTAGGGTAAAAAGAGGATGAATCAGGGAGTCTTTGTGAGGAAAGTGTATGCCAATTGATAAGGATATTTTAGAAAAACTACGCCGTAAGGATGCATCGTTGAAGCGGCTTGATTTAGGAGGATTAACAGCTGCAGATATTCGCCTGCTATGCCAACTCTTGGAAGGAAACACGAGCCTTGAAATGCTTATCATTCAGAGTAGCAAATTTGATGATGAGGGTATAAGGCCTTTAGCTGATTGGCTTTCAAGAAACACGAGCCTTCAAACCCTTTATCTTGAGAATATCAACCTTCGTGAGGAGGGAATGAAATTTTTGGCAGAAGGTCTTTTAAAAAACACAAACCTTCAACACCTGACGCTTGGGCGTAACAACCTCCATGATGAGAGTATAAAATTTTTGGCAGAAGGTCTTTCGAAAAATACCAGCCTTAAAAGCCTTGGCCTTTGGATGAATAAAATTGGTGATGAGGGTGTGAGGTTTTTGGCACAAGCACTTTCAACAAACACCCACCTTGAATCGCTTAACCTTAGTAGTAACGAATTAGGTGATAAGGGTTTGAAATTTTTGGCAGAAGGTCTTTCAAAAAACACCTGCCTTCAAAGGCTTGACCTCAGTGGCAATAAGTTCGGTACTGTGGGTATAAAATTTTTGACAGAAGGGCTTTCAAAAAACATAAGCCTTCAATCGCTTAAGCTTAGCGGGAACAATCTCCGTGATGAGAGTATAAAATTTTTGGCAGAAGCACTTTCAAAAAACATAAGCCTCCAATTGCTTGATCTTAGTAGTATCGGCTTCAGTACTGAGGGAGTGAAGCATTTGGCGCAAGCACTTTCAACAAACACCCACCTTCAAGAGCTTGAGCTTGGGAACAGCGAATTAGATGATAAGGCAGTGAAATATTTGGTAGAAGGTCTTTTAAAAAACACAACCCTCCAATCACTTAACCTGTTTATGAATAAGATCGGCACTGAGGGAATGAAGCATTTGGCAGCAGTGCTTTTAAAAAACACCAGCCTTCAAACACTTCGCCTTACGCACAACAACCTCGGTGATGAGGGAATGAAGTATTTGGCGCAAGCGCTTTCAATAAACACCCGCCTTGAAAGGCTTGACCTCATGGGCAATAAGTTTGGTGATAAGGGTGTAAAATTTTTGGCAGAAGGGCTTTTGAAAAACGCCAGCCTTCAAGAGCTTAACCTTACTAGTAACAAGCTCAGTGATGAGGGTTTGAAATTTTTGGCAGAAGCACTTTTAAAAAACACTTGTCTTCAAACGCTTGACCTTAGGGACAATAAATTTGGCCATAAGGGTATGAAGTATTTGGCAGAAGCACTTTCAACAAACACCACTCTTCAAATACTTAAGTTTAGTGACGGGGATCTCACGGCTGAAGGTAAAAAATACGAAATGCAAATTAAAGGCTACCTCGAGCGCAACAAAAAACTAGCCGAAGAACGTAAAAATTTGGTCAGCAATAACAACAATAATAATGCGCGACCTCAAGCTACACTAGCGACACAGCCTGCAAAGCAATCGAATTCTACTGTTTCTGCATCATCATCCGTAAATGTTTTGTCACAACCCACTAAGTCATCAGTACCACCTGCGTTAAATAAACATTCAAATTCCTCACATTCCAATAGCAATAATACAAACAACAGTTCAAATAAGAACAACACCCCAACCTTTCAGACTTCTGCTAATACAATAATTGATAAAGATATCCTGGATAGGTTGCGCCGCAGCGATGCATCGTTGTATCGGCTTGATTTATCCAACAAAACATTAACAGTTGCGGATATCCGACTTTTATGTGCAGCCTTGACAGGAAACACGACCCTTCAACTGCTTTACTTTACAGGCAACAAACTTGGTGCCGAGGGAATGAAACAGCTGGCAGTCGTGCTTTTAACAAACACGGACCTTCAAAGGCTTTACGTTGGGGGCAACGGCCTCGGTGCTGAGGGAATGAGATTTCTGGCACAAGGTCTTTCAAAAAACACCCGCCTTAAAAGGCTTGACCTTACGGGCAACAACCTTGGTGCTGAGGGAGTGAAGTTTTTGACACCCATGCTCTCAACCAGCATGAGCCTTCAATGGCTTAACCTTGGGGGCAACGGCCTCCGTGCTGAGGGGATGAAATTTTTGGCGCCCGTGCTTTCAACCAACATGAGCCTTCAATGGCTTAACCTTACGGACAACAAGTTCGGTGCTGAGGGGATGAAGTTTTTGGCGCCCGTGCTTTCAACCAACACGACCCTTCAATCGCTTGACCTTGCGGGCAACGCTCTCGGCGTTGAGGGGATGAAGTTTTTGGTGCCCGTTCTTTCAATCAACACAACCCTTCGAACGCTTAACCTTGGCTTCAACAAGTTTGGTGACGAGGGAATGAAGCTTTTGGCAGCAGCACTGAAGGAAAACACGAGCCTTCAAACGCTTGAGCTTACTGGCAATGCGTTGATGGCTGAAGGTATACAATACAAAGTTCAAATTGAAGGCTACCTAGCACGCAACAAAAAATTAGCCGAAGAACGTGAACATTCGCTCAGCCATAACAACAACAATAATAATGCCAGTGCAAACATACACGAAGCTGCACGAAACGGTGACTTAGATGAAATCAAACGGCTGTTAATAGAAAACCCTGCCTTATTAAATGAGAGAGATGGTAATAGCCAAACCCCTTTAGACTGGGCGGCTCGCTATAATCGCCTTTCTGTCGTGCGTTATTTAGTGGATGAGAAAGGGTCTCCATTTAATACAAAAAATGAGAAGGGTTATACTCCTTTGCACTATGCCGCTAACGGTGGTGCGCTGAGTGTGGTGCGTTATTTAATAGATGAGAAAGCAGTGCCCCTGGATGAGAAAACGTATGAAGAAATTTGTGAGCATGCATTATACAGTATGAATAAACAAGGTGGCGCCGAGACGTTAGCTTATTTAAGGAAGGTTCGGGCGGGATTACCCACACAACCCCAAACGCAACCAAACATTCCACCGGATGATGCCCCTCCTGAAGTAACGTCTTTACCGATTCAAAATCAGGCAGCGGCAAACGCTTCATCAACGACCGTGATGGATTCCACTAGCAGCAATCAGACTGCGTCTTCGCCAAACACATTGCAAGCAACCGTTGAAGCCATTAAAGCGCAACCAAATAACAATGTACAAGACACACAGGGATTGCAAGAAAAACTCTTAGCCAGCGTTGAAGCACAACAAGTAAAAATGAATCAAGAGACATTATCCGATTATCAAAAACTTGCCAATGAATTGCAACATCAAATGCAACACCTCAAGCAAGCACAAGAAGCTGAATTAAAGAGCATCAAAGCGGAAATTGAAAAAACCAAGGAAGCGCTTAAAGATAATCCTGGGCAAGCGGATTTAGTGGAGCGTGTCAAACAACTGGAAGAAAAGCAAGCCCCTTTGGTAGAAGCCTATGAAGCCCAACAATCTCTTCTGGCACAACAAAGTTACTTGCTGAGCCAAGAAAGTTTAGGACGGTTTTACCGTGTACTCCAAGGTAACTTGCATCGCTTATTTGCAGCGTGTGATGTGATTGATTCAGGATTAGTGGTTCGAAATGAAATAGGTAAAGCGGAGAAAGCAGATCGCTATATTAACTTAGCGGGAGAGCTCATTCCACTACCTGGAGCACAGGCGGTAGGCATATGTTTAGGATATATTGTGAAGAAAGCGGCAGGTATACGTGCGGATGCAAAACTGCATCACATTGCAGAACAAACGGTAAGTTTTGGTGAGATTGATAAACTAACCGAAGAGATAGCCCGCCGATTAACGCTCATTTACGAAGAACAGCTACTCCAGTTAAATGCAGAGCAAGCCACCACATTAGCTGAATCGGCAATGAAATTGATGCTCGCGTATTTATGGGAAGGGGATTTTAAAGAAGAAGACTTATCAGAGCAATTGATTTACTGTGTCGCACGTATTAAAACATCGAGTGAGCACAGCCAAGGGTTGGCTAAATTACGTCAACAATTTAAAGAATTAAAAGACAAGCTTCAAGACACAAAGCTTACCACCAAATCGAATGAACAATGGACGGCATTTGGGGTATTTCAACGTGCTGGCATTGAAATCAAAACAGAAGGTTCATCCGAGTATTACAGCGGTCAAGGGACACAGCCTGATATTTACGGTTATCGTTTGGGAACACAACAAGAAATACAAAAAGCTAAATTGAATCAAGACAAAGAACGGGTGGCATCACGATTACATACGAAAAAATTTGCTGCAAGCAGTGAGAAGCATATCAACGATGTGACACAAGCACATCATGCTGCTCAAGATAAGATGGAATTACTGGAGAAGCAAGTGGCGCTTTTATCGAATCGATTGTCTGAGCTTTCACCCAATCAAAATAATGCCACTTCATCTACTCTGATTTCATCTCTTTCGCAAGTGACTTGGACAGGATTAGAAAGAAACAACCACTTTGTGATTTCACAAGCCCCTGGATTTCATAAAATTCAAATCAATCGGGTGAATGTGCCTGAGGATAAAGAAAAGACCTTGGATTATCTATTATCGAAACATGCAGAAAATTGCATGGAACCGAATGTGATTAAATCCCATACCGGAAAAATTAATACACTCATTTTTCATGATGAAGAAATGGCTCAGGCATTGGTAGATGTTTTATATAGCACATTTGAAATGCAATGTGTTAGTAATAATGCAACGCTCAAGCATTAATGAACTGCAAGAAAACGAGTAGCCTAGTCATCAAAATATAATTTTGTTTAACTTAGAAAAGATAGGGGTAATTAAATTATGCCAGATACATTTGATGATTTATTAGAAAAAGCTAATGCAGGGGATAGG
>CAYUEL010000098.1:0-2467 GCA_964443025.1 uncultured Gammaproteobacteria bacterium
GCCAGCTGCTCGCATGAGCGCTGTGCTGCCATCATTACTTTTTTCATTAAGCGCAACTCCTTGCCCAACTAAATAACGAATTATTTCAAGATGACCCTTAAAAGCAGCTTTCATTAATGCTGTGACGCCATTTTCATTTTTTTCATTAACATCTTTAGGACTTGAAAAAACTCCTCCTTTCTCGATTAATTTTTTAACCTGCTCTAAATCACCTTTTTCTGCCGCATCATGTAGCTTTCCCATCACAACTCCTTATCATGGTTTATTCAAAACATTTCACTTACTAAACAAGCTCGCATGCTGTGGTGTTTGTTTTTTTGTACTTTCAATTTGTTTAAGATTATTCAGTTCACCAATGGCCTCATCTGCATTAGGACGTTGTTTACTTTCTTGTGCCCAACAACGCGTCACAAGACTTGTATAAACCGCTGGAGTATTGTCCGGTAGCGCAGGTCGGTTACCGTTTCGAATCTTTCCGCTAATTTGAACGTCTTTTTGTCCCTGAAATGGTATTTGATGATTTGCAAGTTCAGACAGCACCATCGCAAAAGCAAACATATCTGTTTGTACTGTGTATTCGTATACATCAATGTCAGGGTCGAATAACTCAGGCGCCATCCAAGCGGCTGACCCGCACGCCGATTTTGTTTTGCCACTTTGGCTATGTTCTTTGGTGGTAGATAATCCAAAATCAGCAATCTTGGCATCTTGATTCTTATCCAACAACACATTTAAACTTTTTAAATCACGGTGAATGACTTGTCTTGCATGTATGTACGCTAATCCTTTGCCAATGTCTAACGCCAGTTCAATCCGTTTGAGCCATTGAATAGTTGAGGATGGATTTTTTTCTAGATAATCATGCAAAGAGCCGCCTTCCATGAATTCTAATACTAAACACCGATAAGGTTCTAAACAAATTCCCACAATCCTTAACGTATAACGCGAATGAAGCTTTGCCATATGCGTTGCTTCTTGTTCAAACTGATCTTTACCTTTTTCATCTAATTGACTCATGTTTAATTGTTTTACGGCCACATCTTCATGTCCATGTTTAGCTTTAAATACACGGCCGTAACTTCCTTCGCCTAATTCTTTTTCTATTTTTAATTCACTGTATTTAGTCACTTCTAACGTGAAGGTTAAAGGTGGCGAAGCTATTGTTGTTGAATGACTCTCAATAGCATTATTATTGTTAGTATGGGAATTGCTTTGCGCCGCTTGTTCATGTTTAACTTTAGTATCCATACCCCACTCTTGTTGCGCTTGATTGGTTAAGTAATTTATTGTCTCAGACATGTTTTGCATAATTTGAAAACTAAGCATTATGGCTTCACCCATACCCCCCGCACCCCTCCTATCCTTCCTCTTCCTGTTCATTCCCTCCGTCTTCTCCAGTAACTCTTCTAGGCCTAAGCCTGGGTTACCTTTATTGTTAAATTCACTTTTGAATTTTTTGACCATACTTAGAGCATCACCGCCTTGATGATTTTTTATATCTAACTGAGCACCTTGTCTTACCAGGTAGCGCACTGTGTCAACACACTCAAAAGCAGCGCTAAAAGCAGCATACATGAGCGCTGTATTGCCATCCCCATCTCTTTCATTAAGCGCCGCTCCTTTATCCACTAAGTAGCGCACCAGCTCAAGTTGACCAGTAGCGGCAGCCCACATGAGCGCTGTGATGCCAACTCTATTACCCTGTTTATCCAGCCCAGCCCCTTCATCCAGCCCAGCCCCTTTATCAGCAAGAAAGCGCACCATATCAGGATTACCTTCGTCAATAGCGAGGATGAGAGCTGTAAAGACATACTTAGTTTTTTCATTAAGCGCAGCTCCTTTATCAGCAAGAAAGCGCACTATCTCAAAATGACCTTTGTCAGCAGCCACTATGAGCGCCGTGCCCTTCTCTGTTGTTTCATCCAACGCCGCTCCTTTGTCTGCTAAATAATGCACTATCTCAAGATGGCCTGTTTCAGTAGCGAGTATGAGCGCTGTTTTATTATTCTTATCTTTTTCATTAAGCGCAGCTTCTTTGTCTACTAAATAACGTACCATCTCAAGATCACCTTTCTTAGTAGCGAGCATGAGCGTTGTGCAGCCATCTTTATCTTTTTCATTAAGCGCCGCTCCTTTGTCTACTAAATAACGCATCACTTCAAGATGACCATTGCCAGCAGCCAGCATAAGCGCTGTCTCCCCAGTATTACTTTTTTCATCCAGTTTGGCACCTTTTTCAACCCAACACCGCACCATATCTAAATGACCGTTCCTAGCAGCCCAGATTAATACTGTATCGCCATCCTTATCTTTTTCATGCAGCTTAGCGCCTTTTTCATGCAGCTTAGCGCCTTTTTCATCCAGTTTGGCACCTTTTTCAACCAGAAAATGTGCCATATCAAAATGATGTTTACTGACCGCCCTGATGAGCGCTGTCTCACCATTATTATTTTTTTCATTAAGCGCA
>CAYUEL010000098.1:2567-7689 GCA_964443025.1 uncultured Gammaproteobacteria bacterium
GCTCCTTTGTCTACTAAATAGCGCACCACTTCATGATAATTCCCAGCAGCAGCCCAGATGAGCGCTGTCTCACCATTATTATTCTTTTCATTAAGCGCAGCTCCTTTGTCTACTAAATAGCGCACCACTTCATGATAATTCCCAGCAGCAGCCCGGATGAGTGCTGTCTCCCCAGTATTACTTTTTCCATTAAGCACCGCCCCTTTCTCCACCAAAAAACTTACCACGGCAAGACGACCCTTACTAGCAGCCACTATGAGCGCCGTGCCCTCTTCTGCTGTTTCATCCAACGCCGCTCCTTTGTCCGCTAAATAGCGCACCACTTCAAGATAATTTCCAGCAGCAGCCCGGATGAGCGCTGTCTCCCCAGTATTACTTTTTCCATTAAGCACCGCCCCTTTCTCTACTAAATAACGCACTACCTCAAGACGACCATTGCCAGCCGCCAGTATGAGCGCCGAGGAGCCAGTATTATTTTTTCCATTAATATCCTCTGGCGTTGAAAAAAGCCCACTTTTAGTTAATGCCTTAACGCGCTCTAAATCCCCTTTTTCTGCCGCATCGTGTAGTTTTCCCATTACAACCCCTTTGATTTTTTCCTCAATTTAAAACTTCAACCCCAATGTTTTACACCGCTCTATCGCATGTTTTTCACCGGCTTTGGCCGCCTTTTGATACCAGCTGTGCGCTTGATTTACATCGGGCGTTACTCCTTCTCCACCTTCCAACATCACCGCCGCTTCATACATCGCACGAGGATGTCCTGCATTCGCTGCTCGCAGAAACCATGTGCAAGCTTCAGGTTTATTTTCTGGAACAACGTTTCCCGTTTCTTGAGGTCTTAAATGGTAATTCCCTACAATCGTGCAAGCTTTGGCGTGGTTTTTAATGGTTGCATGACGAAATAACACCAACGCTTGTGTGTAGTTTTTCGCTTCTTTAAAGAGTCGCTCGCCGCGCTCATAAAGTACATCTGCATCATTTTTGGGTTGATACGCATTTAATTGTGCAATGATAATAGTCCAGCTAGGTCTTTTGGTGGGGTCAGCCTGCCAGCACTCCGTCATAAGGGTTCGCCAAGGTTCAGTAGTCTCTTGTGCAATGGCGGGACGTTCACCGGCTAATACTTTTTGCTTGATAGCATCATTATTTAAATCCTTCCAGGGAATTTGACCCGTTTGCATTTCCCAGAGCAATACACCAAAACTGTAAATATCGCTTGCTTTCGTGTCCTGGTGCAAACGCAATACTTCCGGTGCTTGCCAGGCACAAGAATCAGGCAGTTGCACACTCTCAACAATACCTGCCTGTTGCACTTTCGCTAAACCAAAGCTTGTCAGTCTGGCTTGGTATTGTTCATTGAGCAATACATGACTGCTTCTCACATCCGCATGAATGATGTTTTCACCCTGTAAGTACTCTAAGCCGCGTGCGATATTCAACGCAATGCCTTTGATTTGATTCGGTGTTAATAAATCAAACTCGGTTTGCAATGCTTGGTTCAATGAACCTTTAGGCATGTATTCCATGACAGAAACAGTGAATTGTTCGCTCAGACAACCACGGTACCATGTGCTGATACAAGGATGGCTTACGAATGACATCACCTGCATCTCACGAATAAGTGTTTGGCGAGCCGCAGGATTTTGGGCAGTTTTACAAGCAACTAATTGTCCATTCCAATGCCCAAGATGCACCTCCATCGAGTGGTCTTTGCTAATGGATTGTAAGAAAGCTATCTCCTGCGGCCTTATTTGTTTTTGGGGTGAGAGAATTTGGACGCCTTGTTGAGGAGTTTGTGATACATGAAGCTGGCGCACCAACGCCATCAGTTGCGCAATATCCGATTGCAAAACAGAAAAATGCTGCGCTTCATTCACTTGATTATCTTGCATTAAGATAAACATTTGTTGTTGAAAACCAATAATATCCGCTTGAGAGTCTAACAGCTGCTCCTGGCTTTGGCTAATGCTTGAAAGCAGTGTTTTAAGTTCAGCGCGATCTTTCGTCGCATCTATTTTATCCTGCTCATGATTAAATAATTGCTGAATATTAAGACCCAAATTTAATGCATGACTTTTTGCCTCTAATGCTTTATTTAAACCTTCAAATTGCGCGCTGTCATCGCCCGCTTTAATAAAGTGACGTACAAAACGTTTCATTTTTCCATCTTCAGGAGCACTAAACTGGTTCATGAAATCCTGGCATTCTTTTAGTAATGCATAAAATTCATGCAGTGTTTTCTCAAAATGGGTATTATCAGGAATCTTGTTAAGTTCTGTGATGGTGAGCGTAATATCAGCGATGCGCCCTGCTAAACGTTGGCAACGCTGTTGATTGGATTTAACCAATTGCGCTGTTTGGTATATAAACTTGGCTGCCTGTAAAACACCTGAAACCAAGCCTTGTGGGTCAAAACTGGGTTTTTCGATACTAAAAAGCCGATGCTCATAGAGGTATTCCTGTTTATCTTCATTTTTACCCATCATAACCCCTTAGGCTTATTTGCTAAACAAGCTCGCATGCTTAGGCGGTACTGTTACAACTGCAGCTGTGCGTTTAAGATTCTCTAATTCAGCAATCACATGGTCCGTTTTCGGCCGATCTTGAGCAGCATGTGTCCAACAATCAGTCATAAGTTTGCTATAAATGAGGGGTGTGTTTTGTGGAATATCAGGCCGTTTATTCGCTAAAATTTTTCCACTGATTTGAGCTTCTTTTAATTCATCAAATGGTTTCTGATGGCTCGCTAATTCATAAAGCACCATCCCATAGGCAAACACATCTGTTTGGGTATTATATTCGTATGCATCCAATTCAGGGTCTAATAGTTCCGGTGCCATCCAGGCCATCGTCCCACACGAAGATTTTGTCTTCCCGCTGCTGCTTTTACATTTGGTCATCGATAATCCAAAATCTCCAAGCTTCGCATGTTCGTTTTCATCCAACAAAATATTGGGGCTCTTTATATCCCGGTGAATCACGTTTTTTGCATGTAAATAAGCCAGCCCCTTACCAATCTCTAACGCTAATTGAAAACGTTGTAACCATTGTACCGTTGTAGGTGAGTTTTTTTCTAAATAATCATGCAAGGAACCTTTCACCATAAATTCCATCACTAAACAATAATAAGGCGCTAAACAAATACCCACTAATCGCAGCGTGTGTTTCGAATGCAATGCCGCCATTTGTTCGGCTTCACTTTTAAATTGATTGATGGATTTCTCATCTTGACTTGTCATGTTTAATTGCTTCACCGCAACCGTTTCATAACCATACTCTGCCTTAAATACTGTGCCATACGTGCCTTGGCCTAGCGGTGTATCAAACTTTAATTCATGGTAGGGAATAATGAGTGAAGCATGCAATGAAGAAGGGCTTTGAGGACTCAATGGTATTTGAGGTGGTGATGTGACTGTTTGCATTGAACTACCCGATGAGCTCGCACTTACCTGAGGTGAACTATCAATAGATTGTTGCTTTGAATGACTGGAAGAACTTGCGCTTGCCGTATTTCTTTTTTCACTATTATTATTGTTTGAAGAATGAGTATTAACAGTTTGATGGCTTGTGGGTTCCTCATCGCTTACCGTGGGTTCTGTCGCGGATTCAGTCCACGGCGATAATAAAAAACCCTTCACGGTATTTAACAAATTAGTAGGCGAAAAGAAAGAAGTTGATGAAGATGTATGTTTAGTGTCCATACCGCATTCCAACTTGGCTTGATTCGATAAATATGCAACCAGGTCACTTGCCGGATTGCCGCTCTCGAGTTCTGTGGCCGCGAATGCTCTGGCCAGATCCAAGGCATCTTTCCCAGCATTATTTTTGGTATCATATGCAGCACCTTGCTTCACCAAATAACGCACCACCTCAAGATGCCCTTCACTCGCCGCGCGCATAAGCACAGTGTTGCCATCCTTATCTTTTTCATCTGATTTCGCACCCTTTTCTATTAAGTAACGCACCATCTCAAGAAGTTTCTTTTCATTATTCCAAAGCCTTGACATCTTAGAATCATGGTATTCTTCACTCGCCGCGTTGGATAAAACATCGCCAAAACTATAGTAAAAAGGACCACCCTGTTGGCTAGGCTTCGACGGATTTCTAAAACCACTCTTCTCACCGGCCGTACGCATAAGGACAGTATTGTCATCCTTATCTTTTTCATCTAACTTGGCGCCTTTTTCTGTTAAATAACGCACCACTTCAAGATGGCCGTTACTGACAGCTCGCATAAGGACAGTGTCACCATCGTTATTTTTTTCTTCCAACTTGGCACCCTTATCCACCAAATAACGTACCGCATCAAGATGACCACTTGAAGCAGCTAACATGAGCGCTGTATAACCAACCTTATTTTTTTCATTAAGCGCCGCACCCTTATCCACCAAACAACGTACCACCTCAAGATGACCGTTACCGGCAGCTCGCATAAGCGCAGTTTCACCATCGTTATTTTTTTCTTTCAACTTCGCACCTTTTTCTATCAAGTAACGCACTACTTCAAGGTGACCTGCGCCAGCCGCGATTATAAAGGCAGTGCCACCACCATTTTGATAACTATGACTATCTTCATCGATACCAAAAGGAGGTGTAAAACCAAACCAGCTTGAACTTGAAAAAAACTCTTTTTTATCACTTTTTCTTGCTTTTTCATTTAGATTGTTGTGTTTTTCTACCAAGTAAGACACCACCTCAAGATGCCCTTCTTTAGCGGCCCACATAAGTGCAGTCCAACCATGCCAATCTTTTTCATTGATATCAACAGGCTTCGAAAAAAAGCCATCTGCAGTTAATTTTTTAACTTGCTCCAAGTCACCTTTTTGTGCCGCATCATGCAACTGTCCCATTGAAACCTTCCTTGTTAAGCTGAATGGATTAAACGGTTACTTAATTGTACCCATGCCATTTAACCCGCAATCGTATCATGAAGTCAAATAAGTAAAGATAATCATTGAAATTAATGCTTCGCTATTCCCATCACAAGAAAATGATGGGTTTAATTTTGAAGCGGATATTAGGTCAAGGAAGAATCCTGTAAGAGATTGTGTATTTCCTCGATTCGATCTGATGTCACTTTCAACAATTCCTTGCGCAGATTTTGTAGTTCAAAATGCAA
>CAYUEL010000099.1:0-1688 GCA_964443025.1 uncultured Gammaproteobacteria bacterium
GAGAATAAAAGCTACCAATGCAAACCCTGTTCTGATAAGCCCATTCCAGACTTTACCCAAATTTACTCCAAGCAAATTACCATAATCATCTTCGTTAACCATTCCTTTTTTAGCTTTGCTAAAATAAAACTCGGACCACTTTTCATCAAGATAAACAGAAGCAAAAGCTGCTGCTTTAGCAAGAAAATTAATCATTAAAAAAGGGCTTGCAATCACATTAAACGTATAACGCAACCATTTCGGATATTGTGGGAATAATTCAGGAATTTTTTCATTATGAAACTTTCCTTGATCATCTGTGTAGTTATAATAGTACTTTCCATCTCGCTCAATATAATTTCCTCCCATGGGAATGACATAATTAGGACCCCAGTAGCTAGAAACGTTTTTGGAAAGTTCGTCCGTCGATCCTTCATTGTGCATGTGATCAAATAAGGGGATCAACTCCTTAAGTGGCGGATTCAGACTTAACACTTGAAAAAAAGCTCTTATCCCCGCAAATCCACGTTGCTCTGTAATTAAGCTGCCGCGCCCTCCGGGGAAACCAGGTACTCCTGCCGCACCCAGCATTTTGGTTCTTACGTTTAATAAACTTAACAAACCATATTTGGCCCGCCCCCCTAACCCAAATGTTTTATAATAAGCTCTTACTGCAGGACTAAACAAAGCGTACTTGGAGGAATAGGCGTTCCATTCCTTTCCGTCAACAGCACAGGTGAACTTGCTGAAACCTAAATTTGGGAGTTGTACACCCATAAAATTACCCTTATAGGCTGTATAAAATTTATTTCCTATCTAAAACTAGTATAGCGCAATTTGATTGTAAGACCTATATCCTAGGTATATGAGCTTTGCAGCTAACTGCTGCTTATGGTATAATGGGCCATCAGTTTGAGGAGTCCTTATGTTAGCCATCGCGAAAAAAAATTATGAAGATCAATTAGTTACAATTGATAATTATAGCGCTGCATTTAAAAAAGTGACACGGCATCTGAACGATGCAAAGCAAGCCCATGAAAACAATAGTAAAAACAAACTCATTAAGTGCTTACAAAAAGCCTACACCCTGCTCCCTCATACTCAATTAGGCACCCGCATGGCGGCCGATATTATTGAATCTTACTTGCAAGTAGAAGCTTATGAAGAAGTTATTGCCACTGCGGAAGAAATAGAACGTCAAGGTTATTATATTGCACCTAATTCCCGTCATGAATGCTTTGATCTTTGCCGTATCTTCGCTAATAAAGCTGAAGCCTTAGATGCCATTGGCGAATACAAAGCCGCTAGCCGTGCGCGCGAAAAAGCCCTTACCTATCACTTAGATTCTTCTGACGATGTCGATGTAGAAATGTTGCAGTTGTTTTCGAAGTAGAATCAGATCATCACTAACTAAAGGTTGCCGATTTAGGCAATAATGAAGATTCTTTATTATTATTAGAAGCAGAATAAAACTCAAAGGGAGCTGATTTAGATTTAGGAATATTTGTTTTGTACCCAACAAGCACTCCCGCAGCCTCTTCCTCATCTTCACTTGTATCAGCATCGTTATCAATCGTTTGATTATCCAGCGGTTGCATTTCAATCATCTGTTTCTGCCCTTCTCTCTTGTTCTGGCGTTTTTGAAGAGGGACAAAATCTTCGTATTCTTTTCCGCCTACCTCTATAGAAATAGCACGACCCTGCCCCTT
>CAYUEL010000099.1:1698-3102 GCA_964443025.1 uncultured Gammaproteobacteria bacterium
GCCCCTTCATGTGTTCCCAAAGTTGGTTCGTCAGCGATCCAATTGCAAAGCTAATATAGGCTGCTACGATAACTCCCAGAGTCACTACCATTGCGTGAGGGAAAGCCGCTGCCGCAATAGATGCTGCAAACGGTTCAAATCCACCAGGCGAAAAAGCCAAACCTATAAATGTTCCTAAGGTTGCAGCAACACTTGCAATGGTGGCCCCCAGGCTTTTTGTTTCATGCGACTCTTTAAAAAATAAATAATGGAGTGGCGAAGCAGCGGAGGTCACTGCAACGCGAATAATGCCGAGAATAAGGCCAATTAAAGCAAAGGTTATTCTAAGCGTTCCATTCCAAATAGGAGCTAATAACTCATTATTCATCATGACGTTTTTAACTTTTCTAAAATAAAGTTCAGTCCATTTGTCGTCTAGGTAAACTGCAACAAACGCTAATAATTTAGCGAAAAAATTAATGACTAAGTAAGGGCTTGCAACAACGTTCAATAGGTAACGCAACCCTTTCGGGTATTGGGGAAATAATTCAGGAACTTCTTTACCATCTAAATAATAATATTTTCCATCACGTTCAGTATAATTCCCACCCATTGGAATAACATAATGAGAGCCCCGATAGTTAGTAATTAATCCTGAAAGTTTCTCGCTTTGTCCATTATGATGCATTGTTTCAAACAAGGGAATTAATTCCCTTAACGAAGGATTTAAACTGGTTATATGAAAGAAATATTTAACCCCTAAAAAGCCATCATAAGAAATTTTTGAATTATTTTCCCCTTCAACACGGTGAGATAATTTGGCGAGCAAAGCAAACCTCGCTCCTTTGCCTAATCCAAATGTTTTAAAATAAGCCCTGACAATGGGACTAAAATTGCGATATTTCGATTCATAAGCGTCCCATTCCACCCCGTCCACGGGGCATGTAAATTTTCGAAAACCTAAATTAGAAATTTTTTTGGCCATGATAAATCTATACGTGATATAAAATATACTACTGGGGTGTGATTATAATATATTGAAGTTTATTAAGCAAAAGCACGTTTAACTAATTGAAAAAGGTGCAGTTTTAGTAGATCCGAACTATCCTGCCACCAGAACCGCATACGTTAGAGAGCGGATGCGATGAACCTGAAGTGCTGTTGCCATTTTGTTAGTGCCTTTATCGGCTCGCGTGTTGCCAAACACGCCGTGAATACATCCCTGTAGGCTCGTCATCGGCATCCATGCCTCTGACGGTTTGGCAACACACAAACCGAACCGGCACTAAAATGGCACAGAATCTCGTGGAAAACCTTTACGTGAGCCGCGAACACGAGAGCGGATGTAGAAAATCAATTATAAAATCGATGACCCATCTGATCGCTCGTTAACACTCGCGCTCTGACTCGAGATGAACGGTAAGC
>CAYUEL010000099.1:3202-7400 GCA_964443025.1 uncultured Gammaproteobacteria bacterium
GTGAGCTACAGATTTACGTGATTTATTGATTAGCATACCGTGTGTAATCACGTGGCATTCCTTTTAAGAAATCAACCGATCAATCTTCGCAGCGCAGACCCATCTGATCGCTCGTTAACACTCGCGCTCTGACTCGAGATGAACGGTAAGCGTGGGTCGGAGCGCGAACGTGAGTGAGCGATCAGGTGAGCTACAGATTTACGTGATTTATTGATTAGCATACCGTGTGTAATCACGTGGTATTCCTTTTAAGAAATCAACCGATCAATCTTTGCAGCGCAGATAAAATCGTTTTCAGATAAGCCGTTGATGGCATGGGTAGTAAAGTGAACGACACAATAGTTGTATCCTACTTCCATATCAGGATGATGTCCTTCGTTATTCACAATCCACGCAAGCGCGTTTACAAAACCCACCACTTTGTTAAACCCTTTAAATTCAAAACGTCGTGTGATTTGAGTAGCATCTTTATTTAATTGCCATTCAGGCGTTTGTTTGCGTAATACTTCTGCTTCTTGACGCGTTAAAGGTGCCACGCCGCCTTCGCAAGGTTTGCAACCTAAGGTACATAAATCTGGCATTGTCATTCTCCTTTAACAGGCGTGAGTATCAGCCGTTTCATTTAAATCACGCTCTAAATTACCTAACGTCTTTGCTTCCTCTAACAATGTTAGCAGATCCTGCTCGACCATTTCATATAACGTGCGAAAATCTTTAATGACATAATATAACGTTTGCATCACGTCATACCGATACGGCATTCGCAACGCTTCGAGCATATTAAACGGACGACGTTCAGGAATTTTGCTTTCTAGTGCGTATATGGTTTCAGACTTGGATGATAATATGCCCGCACCGTAAATGCGCATGCCTTGATCGGTTTCGATTAATCCAAACTCAGCCGTAAACCAATACAACCGTGCCAAACGTGCACGATCTTTCGCACTGGCTTTTAAACCTATCTTACCAAAGGCTTCGGTAAATTTCGCAAAATTGGGATCAGTGAGCGCGGGGCAATGGCCAAACACTTCATGAAAGATATCCGGTTCAGGCAAATAATCCAAATGTTCACGAATGCGAATAAAACTTGCCGCTGGAAATACTTTATTCGCCAACAGATTGTAAAACTCTTCAAACGATATTAAGGCCTTAACGGGCGTTACACTCCAACCGGTGAGTTTTTGCAAACGATCAGACACTTCTTTGCATTGAGGTACATGATCGGCTTTGAGACCCAATGCTTCTAATCCATCCATGTACGCCTGACACGCACGCTTTTCGACAATCGGCATTTGACGGGTATATAGCTCGTTCCAAATAGCATTTTCTTCATCGGTATAATCGATGTAGCCGCGTGCATCGGGTTGTTTGGCAACGTAGATATGTTTGGTTGGCATTGGAGCAACAGTATCAATCATGGTTAACTCACACTCGCTGTATTACGTTGTTTATACTCTTGCATTTCCATCACATTTTCATTAATTAACCTTAATCGTCCATTGTATCGAGGTCCCTCAAATAAAACAATTTCCTTAACGGCGGTGGGCGCTTCATTGCCTTCAATCTTATCTTTAATCTTATCTTTAAGATATCCCGCAGCACCTACTTTCTCAGCTTTACTATTAGATTCAAGGCGGGAGGTATCGGGTTCTTCATTACGTTGTTCAATATAAGCATCGAGACTCGCATCAACGCCTTCTTTAAATTCCCCAACCAATGTGCTGTGAGCACGCGATGCTTCCGCCAATTCAGCATCATGAGTTTTTTGTTTCATGATGCCACGATTATTAGCCGCATAAGACGCAATCGCAGCAAACGATCCTAATACAAGTGAAGCACCCCAAGCTAAACCTGCTGTGATTGCACCTATAAGAGTAATCGGTATATTGGCTGCGCCATTCGCAACAACAAAGGATTGTTGATGATTTTTACTAAAAGGATTACGGGCAGTGAATGGATTAATATAACTTGCGAGGTTTGCCCACCAACTATTTGGCTTACGGTATTGATCCGCAATATCCTGACACTCTAGCCCTTCCAAACCTAGCGGATCGGCATCTTCCGCTTGATTGTGAAGCTGACGTGTCTTTTCCAATCCCTCATAAACACTTGGGTCCTCAGAACGCCAACGAATAAAACGTTTGATCGAATTAATTGCACCATTACCATAAAAGTGAATGGCACCCCAAACGCTTGTTGTCACTATTCCTAACGTAAGCCAATAGCTATTACTCGTTCCCACTGCGTTTAACATACCAACGATGGGGTCAAAGCTGGCATAAGCTGTAAAAAATAAACCGGCTAATGCAGCGCCCACAAATGCAACAAACAAAATACAATTTAAAAAGGCTGATCGGTTATTTATTTTGCTGATGCGGATAACATCATTGATGTGGCCAATTATTTTCCCCAATACGTTTTGATCGTATTTTTTACCCGCTTCCAAGCAAAGAAATGCAAAGCTCAATCCGGTTGCAATACCAAATGGAATCGCGAAGGCCATTACCACCCAGAAAGCATCGCTATATAAATGGAATGATAAACCGTTAGGAAGAGCGTCACCTGTCAATGCATTAAGCAGTGTAACGATACCAATTGAACCAATTTCGTATAAAGCAAAACTAGCGGCAACGCCCCAAACAACCATCGAAGCAACGGCAGCTAAAATAGTAATTAAGCGGAAGTTAAATACTCTATTCCAAACAAAACTTGGAAAATCTTTTTTAGCTTCTGCTTTTAAATCGCGCCACCATACACGCCATGGAGTCAACCGCAAATATTCATCGACAAATAAGGTAATCCAAGCGTTGGTTCCTGCATTGGTCGATACCCAATAATTTACGTGAGCGTTGATCCAACCCATGACTGCGCCAACAACCAATGCGGGAAGAATGGTAATATAGGGGAACAACAACATAAAAGTGAATCCCCAAGTAGTAACACCGCAAGTAAACGGGAAAAGGAAACGTCCCCACCGACCCGCTTTTTCTGCCTCTTTCTTTTTCTCAGCGACTAATTTGTGTCTGATTGCAGAAGCTTGAACTGCAGCAAGAAAGCGATTTTGTTTTTTATCATTAACCTCGAGTGCATCCCAAATAGCTTGATATTCAGGGTCGTTCTGCAAAACTTCAATAAGCTTTTGTTTTGATACTTCATTGTTGTAATGATTTTCCAAAATAAGATGATATATCTCATCAAAATACGCTTTATTTTGTTGAGCAATCTTCTCATTGATAATTTCTTCGGAAAGAAATTCTTTAGATTTTTTTTCATCCTCGAGGGCTTTTTTAAGCAGATTGCGGTGTTTGTGTTTCAATAGTTCAATAATGGAGGTATCTGAATTGCTGGGGGGCAACCACGACAAATCCCAGTTATTCTCCGCCTTTCGAAATTCATTTTTTAATCCCTCAATAACCCCACCAAAATAACTGCCCGCAATGGCTTGGTTAATCTTTTCAATGGCTTTTTTATGAGCCACTTCAATTTGTACGGTTGCATCCTGCAAATTATATTTCGACGCAAGGTTGTGTTCTAGCTTGTAATATTCTTCACCTAATTCACCGTGGTATTTAGGATCCAGTAATTGAGCATCAAATAAATCTTTATCAGAAGATTTATCACGCTCGGCATCAATTTTCTCAATATCCCAAAAATGCTCTTTGCCAATAACTAAATTTTTCTGTGCTTTTTGTAAATGTGCATAAGCGAGTAAGTTTCTTAAATTTTCTTGATTGATTACGTTGTCATTCATGTTGTCACCCTAATCCTAAAATTTTAAACAGTAAAATAAGCCCTTAAACCTTGGTTGGTTTGCCGTGTTTCGTGTTTGTCAGTCGGAAGTATTAGAATTGCGACTCGGACATGCGCTTACACGGCATCATCGTGTAATAAGTACACGTATACACTGTCACACAGACTGTTGCGGTGATTGCAAGGACAGACTGATTGTGTACAATGTTGCCGTTTTTCATAAGCTTAGACTCCGAATAAGTAAGGTCTATGATGTAAATCTATCTGATGTTTGGTGGCCTGTCAACTTTTTTTTGAGCCCCGCTGGGGCTTACTCATTCTATCTCATCCTACCCCCCATTTGTCGCGCCTGCGGCGCGACTACATGGGGGGCTTCGCACCTAATGTCCCCTTCGGGGACTAAGAAAGCACATCTGATGTTGCCATTATGGAGTCGTATCGGGTTGTG
>CAYUEL010000100.1:0-7196 GCA_964443025.1 uncultured Gammaproteobacteria bacterium
AGCACTCAAAAATCCAAACGTACCGCATTAAAGTTATTATTACTTCTAATTGTTTTCTTAGCACCGGTGATCGCTGCGATTTTGGTTTATCAAGCGCGTGATAATCTGCATTTTGTATCGAAAAATGCTGGGGAACTCATTATTCCTCCTGTGAATATCAGTGAACTTGGTTTGCAACCGTTAGAAAGACGTTGGTGGATGACGTATTACACACCGGATAATTGCGATGCAACCTGTGACACCGTGTTACAGCATTTTAATACCATGCATTTAAGTCTTGTGAAAAGTCATGATCGATTAGGTGAATTGTTAATCACGGGCGAAACCCATCCTAATATACCTGAAAGAATGACTTATTTCAGGACACAAACGTTAAAACAAAATCTTCCTGCGTCGTTGTTAAAACCCAACCAAACTACCGCGATATGGTTGATTGACCCCAATGGCAATATTATTCTCAGTTACGATCCGAATGAATTGAATAATCTGATGCTGCTTGATTTGCGACATTTACTCAAGGTATCACAAATTGGCTAACCATGACTTTTCAAAACTTTGCTTATTCACAACCATGTGGACATTCATCGTCGTTGTATTAGGCGCATTTACGCGCTTAACCGATGCAGGATTAGGTTGCCCGGATTGGCCAGGATGTTACGGCACGATGATTGTGCAAGAAGCCTCCGCGATCGATTCCGCCAAAGCATGGACAGAAATGATTCACCGTTATGTGGCAGGAACATTAGGATTTTTTATTTTAGCGATTGCCATTTGCACCTACATCCCTAAATTACAATTACAAAAATTTCGTGGATTAAGTAGCGCATTGGTTATATTGGTGATTTTTCAAGCGGCATTAGGCATGTGGACGGTAACAAAGTTATTGCATCCAACCATCGTGATGGCGCATTTATTAGGCGGCATGACTATTTTAAGTTTATTGTGGTTATTGTATTTGCGTACACGGACATTTTCAGGCATCGTGCAAAAAAATAATGGATTAACTTGTGCATTAATAATCGCATTGATTTTAGTGATTATACAAATTGCACTCGGTGGTTGGACATCTGCCAATTACGCCGCCATGGCTTGTACGGATTTCCCTACTTGCCGTGAACAATGGTGGCCCACCTTGCATTGGCGTGAAGCTTTCAGCTTATTGCCACCGCTTAATCAAAACTACGAAGGCGGATTTTTAGCCCATCCTTCCCGCGTCACGATTCACTTCTTGCATCGCATCGGCGCGTTGATTGTGTTGTTATACGTAGGCTTATTAAGCTTATATTTAATGATTAAAGAACCAGCGCTTAAAAAAATTGCAATAATTACTCTGGTTTTATTGTTGATACAAGTCGGATTAGGTATTAGCAATATCCTCTTTGCTTTACCTCTATTCGTTGCCACCGCCCATAATGGGGTCGGCGCGCTGTTGTTGTTATCGATCGTGAGCTTGAATTGGTTCAATACTGTCAACAAATGACAGTATCGTACAAATCTTAAATTTCATCATTAAATCAAAGGGTTGCATTCCACTCTTGACGATAATGCCTTGCCCTATTATACTTTATGTGTACAGATAAACTAGTTATAAATAGGATAACTGTAGATATGAACACCTTGCAAGCCATTGAAACCCTCAGAAGGTGGGACCGGCAACACCGGTATGTTTTCACACATGCCGATCTTCGCAAGCTATTCCCACAAGACAAAACTGAGGCATTCAATGAAGGTTTAAGCCGCCTAGTAAAAACCGGCTTATTGGTGCGCGCTTGCCGTGGGGTTTATGTGAATCCTTATGCCGTATCCAAAGATGCTTACACGCTTGAGCATATTGCCAAAGCATTGCGGCGCGGTAAATTTAATTACGTAAGTTTAGAATCGATGCTGGTTGAGTACGGCGCTATTTCTCAAATGCTATTAGATAGACTTACCGTCATGACCACCGGACGCGAGGGTATTTATTCCACCCCCTTTGGAACCATTGAATTCACGCACACTCATCGATCGCCCTCCGATATTTTAGATAATATTTATACCGTGCCCAATCGACCATTGCGAGTAGCATCCAAAGAAATAGCATGGCGAGATTTAAAACGTGTTGGGCGTAACATAAACATGGTTGACCTTGAGGTGTTTCATGGCGAATGAAAATTTTAACGTATTGGTTGATAAAGTATTGCAAGCTCATGAATTATATTACATGCGGCCTGTCATTGAAAAAGAGTTGTTACATTACGATATTTTATTTGCGTTAGATCAAGAAAAATTGCTTGATAAAATCACATTTCAAGGCGGAACAGCGCTTCGATTATGTTATGGCGGGCAGCGTTTCAGCGAAGACCTGGATTTTGCAGGGGGAAATGATTTTAAATCTTCTGATCTCATGCAAATGAAACAATGCATTGAATCTTACATTCATGCACGATACGGATTGGAAGTTTCTGTCAAAGAGCCAAAAGATATGATGGAAAATAATGATCGACAAGGTGTCAAAGTAAATAAATGGCAAATCAGAATTATTACGGCACCTGATCGTCCTGACATTCCAAAACAAATGATTAAAATTGAAGTTGCTCAAGTTCCTGCCTATAGCGCTCAAGCAAAAGCATTGAATAATAATTATCTATTTTTACCGGATGGATACAGCGACACATTAGTTCTGACCGAAAGCCTTGAGGAAATTATGGCTGATAAACTTATTGCATTTCCTACCTGTCAAAAATACATTCGCTATCGCGACATTTGGGATTTGCAGTGGCTTAAAAAACAAGGTGCATCTATTAATATCGAATTTGTGAAAAATAAAATTGTCGATTACAAAATTGACAATTATATTAACTGTGTCAAGAACATGATTGCGCAGCTTCACCCCATCATTCATGGCAATGAGTTTAAAGCACAAATGTCTCGTTTTATCCCTGTTTCTGTGCAAGAACGTACGCTCAAGAAAGATAAATTTTACGATTTTCTTGAGCAAGAAATGTGCGATATATTGACCCAAGTATTGGCGATGCTTGGCTAGCTCGTGTACAATACGCCCTATGATAACGACTACATCTACCCTATCAGCTACCCTGCGTGATTACTTTGAGCTTTGTAAGCCCAAAGTGGTGACGCTTATGCTCATCACGGCAATTGTAGGGATGCATCTGGCGACCAAAGAAGCCGTTCCCGTGGATATTCTGGTGATGGGTTCCCTCGGTATCGCATTGGCCGCCAGTGCAGCAGCTGTTCTGAATCATTTGGCCGATCAAAAAGCCGACCTTTTAATGGCGCGAACCATGAAACGCCCCATTCCCTTGAAAAAAGTATCGAATAAACAAGCCCTATTTTTTGCAGCCTATTTAACATTTTTAAGCATGGGCATTTTAATCATTTGGGTTAACCCATTAACAGCGTTATTATCATTTGTAAGCTTGATTGGATACGCGGGCATTTATACGTTGGTATTAAAACGTTTAACACCGCAAAACATTGTGATTGGTGGTTTGGCAGGTGCAACGCCGCCTTTATTAGGATGGACTGCGGTTACCGGAACCATTTCACCTTTTGCTTTATTATTAGTGTTAATCATTTTCACATGGACGCCTCCGCATTTTTGGACATTAGCGATTCATCGCATTAAAGATTATCAGAATGCAAAAATTCCTATGTTACCCGTGACACATGGTGTTCCCTTTACAAAAAATTGCATTGTGTTATATGCTCTATTATTATTCGGCGTAAGCTTGTTACCCTATGCCGTGGGCATGAATAGTTGGATTTATTTAGCGGGCGCATTAATTTTAAGTACTATATTCCTAGCCTATACTATTAAACTTAAATTTTCTGATAACCCAACATTAGCGATTAAAACGTTTCATTTCTCAAACATTTATTTATGCTTATTATTTACACTATTATTGGTTGATCATTACCTACTATGAAAAACATTACAAATAACAAATGGATTCCAATATTATTGTTGATGCCATTGCTTGCATTAGGTGCCGGTGGTTATGCAAAGCTTACAGATAATAATAACGTTCCCCGTGAAATCAGCGGTATTTATTTCGTTGAGCCCGAACATGTGGTCCCCTTTCAACTCGATGCAACGAATGGCAATAGTTTTACGGATGAGGATTTTAAAGACCAATGGACGTTGATGTTTTTTGGATTCACTTATTGTCCCGATGTTTGCCCTACTACATTGGCAATGTTAGATAAAATCGTAAAACAATTATCGATTGAACACCCGGATATAAAAACACCCCATGTTGTTTTCATTTCTGTAGATCCTGAACGTGATAATCTTGATAAACTAAAAAATTACGTTACTTATTTTAATCAAGATTTTATTGCAGCGACAGGATCGCCTGTGCAATTGCGTAAATTGGCACGTCAAGTCGGTGTTGTATATGATAAGGTTTTTATAAATCCGAATGAACCAGAAAGTTACTTGATGGAACATTCAACCAGTATCAGTTTGATTAATCCGCAAGGTGGCGTGCAAGCTATTTTTACGGCACCGCATGATGCTGATACACTTTCAAAAGATATTCTTGCGGTTGTGTCAGAGTAAAAATAGAGTACAATAATATAATAACCAAACCCTCATTTTGAAAGGTAAGAAACATGACACATAAAACTCCGATTACCGTGGCTCACGGCGATGGCATTGGCCCAGAAATTATGGCGGCTACGTTAAAAATTATGGATGCTGCAGGCGCACGTCTTGCAATAGAAACCATCGAGATTGGCGAAAAGATTTATAACGAGGGCATTAAAAACGGTATTCGTCCCGAAGCGTGGGAATCGCTTAAGCGCACGAAAGTATTTTTAAAAGCACCCATCACAACACCTCAAGGCGGTGGTTTCAAAAGCTTGAACGTAACCGTGCGTAAAACATTAGGCATGTACGCGAATGTAAGACCTTGCGTTTCTTATGCGCCTTTCATTCAAACCAAACATCCAAATATGGATTTAGTGATCGTACGTGAAAATGAAGAAGATTTATACGCTGGCATTGAATACCAACAATCTCCTGAAGTGGTTGCAAGTATAAAATTGATTACTTCACCCGGCTCTGAAAAAATCAACCGTTATGCATTTGAATATGCAACATTGAACAATCGAAAAAAAGTAACATGCTTTACAAAAGATAACATCATGAAAATGTCAGATGGTTTGTTCCATCATATTTTTGATCGCGTTGCAGCGGAATATCCCAGGATTGAAAATGAACATTGGATCGTTGATATTGGCAGTGCCAAATTAGCAGATACACCGGAAGTATTTGATGTGATCGTATTACCTAATTTGTACGGCGATATTTTATCCGATGTGGCTGCGCAAATTGCAGGATCTGTTGGTTTAGCAGGTTCCGCTAATATCGGTGATTATTGCTCCATGTTTGAAGCCATTCATGGCAGCGCGCCTCGTCGTGCCGGACAAAACTTAGCGAATCCATCTGGTTTATTACATGGCGCAATCATGATGTTGGTTCACATTGGTCAACCAGATGTTGCAACCAACGTACATAATGCATGGTTAAAAACTATCGAAGATGGTATTCATACCTATGACGTTTATGATGAATCTGTCAGTAAAGAAAAAGTAGGTACGCGCGAATTTGCCGATGCAGTCATTGCACGTCTAGGGCAAAAACCTGCAACATTAAAATCCGTGCAATACGAATCTAAAGGCGAAGCAAAACCTATTACATTGCAATTTAAAGATGAAGTAAAAACACGCGCATTAGTAGGCGTGGATGTTTCTGTTTATTGGCCTAATCGCAACACCAATGAATTAGCTGCGAAAATGCAACGTTTGAATGCAAATAAATTAGAGTTGGCCATGGTAACATCCCGTGGATCCAAAGTTTGGCCTGATGGTATTCCTGAAACATTTCGTACTGATCAAAGTACTTGCCGTTTTCGTGCAGTTGAAAATGTTGTTAAACATGCAGATGTGGTTGCATTGTTGGATGGCATTAACAAAGCCGGTATTGAATTTATCAAAACAGAATTGTTATACGACTTTGATGGGAAACCAGTTTATTCAAAAGGGCAAGGCGAATAAATGAAAACCAGTCATTATGCATTTGCGATTAATGCGCTGAATAAAGGTGAAATCATTGCCACACCTTCGGAAGCTGTTTATGGTCTCAGTGTTGATCCTCGCAATTTAAATGCTGTTGAAAAATTATTGAATCTTAAACAACGTGATCCAAACAAAGGTTTTATTTTGGTTGCGAGTCATATTTCACAACTTGAACCCTATATTCAACCACTATCAGCGACACTCAGCGAAAAATTAAATGCCACTTGGCCAGGACCTGTTACATGGGTGGTTCCTGCAAAAGAGAATGTTTCACCGCTCATTCGTGGGCAACATAATACCCTTGCCGTACGTATAACAGCTCATCCAATACTGGCAGAGATTTGCACCGACTATAACAGCGCGCTTATTTCCACCAGCGCTAATCGCGAAGGGCAAGAACCTGCAAAAACAGTGGAGGATGTTGAACATTTATTTGCAAATAATATTGCCGCAATCGTGAAAGGTGCTTTAGGACGCGAACAAAAACCCACTGAAATTCGCGATGCGATAACGGATAGGGTGATTCGGGAATAGCAAGGGATGTCCTAACCATGCCCCTCATGGGCAGCAGCAAACATAATTTTTTCAACAGCCCATGCATTCAGGCTTTTACCTTCTATCTTAGCGGCAAGCGCCGCCATGCGATGCTCTTCGGGGGTTAGTCTTAACACAAATTTTCCAGAAAAAGGTTTTTCAGGAGATATATTTTGTGCTTCGCAAAAAGCTAGATAATCATCCACAGATTCACGAAATGCTTTTTTTAATTCATTAACCGTACGTCCTTGAAACGTCACTACACCACGGGTTAACAAAACTTCTCCGTGAAAAAGATCTGCTTCATCATCAAATTCAGCTTTTCCAATGTAACCTTTGTATTCCATCATGGCAGCACCCCTGCATCAATGAGAAACTTCCTAACCGATTTAACAGCGCCTTTATCCGTTTCTTTTCGCGGATGTGGCCTATGAAAAACAGCAGGCACACCATTGAGCAGAAACCTTACCCTAGAACCATTTCCCTCTTGGCGAATAGCTCCCAAGGCTATTAGCAATGCATCAATGTCATCCCAGATAATATTGGAGCGTATAGGATCAACAAAAATAGCAGCTAATGTT
>CAYUEL010000101.1:0-7190 GCA_964443025.1 uncultured Gammaproteobacteria bacterium
GCTATCTGCATCTACCATGACAATACATTTCTAGGCGAGAGAGGGAACTTTTGAAAAGGCCCACCAATAGCGTATGAAGCAAGACTAAAATTGCTAACCTTCCAGCGAGATGCTAAAGTTGGTAATGCTGAAAACTAAAACTTACTCTCTTCCCCGCACCGTATGGGCGCTAGGTTTTGTTAGTTTATTTATGGATATTTCATCCGAAATAGTCCATAGTCTCTTGCCACTTTTTTTAGTGACACAACTAGGCGCGAGTGCGTTAGTACTGGGTATCATTGAGGGCGTGGCAGAAGCCATTACTTTATTTGTGAAAACATTTTCGGGCGCACTCAGTGATTGGTGGCGTAAGCGTAAAAATATTATTGTGATGGGTTATTTATTAGCCGCTCTTACTAAACCCATATTTGCATTCAGTAGCAGTCTCGACTGGATCATCATGGCAAGATTCGCTGACCGTATGGGCAAAGGTATACGTGGAGCACCACGAGATGCCTTAATTGCCGATGTAACACCTTCTTCGCAGCATGGCGCAGCCTATGGTTTGCGACAAAGTCTAGATAAGTGTGGTGCGTTTATTGGGCCGCTCATCGCAATGATTGGCATGCTCATTTTTGCTAACAATTTTCATTGGGTTTTTACGCTAGCAATATTCCCTGCCTTTTTGAGCGTCTTAGTTCTGATTATTTGGGTAAAAGAACCCGAGGTTCAACATACTGACACGCCCGTGCCGTGGCCATTAAAATACAACGTATTAAAACAATTACCACGTGCTTATTGGTGGATATTTCTACTCGCATTTACTTTTACACTGGCACGTTTTAGTGAAGCGTTTTTGCTGTTACGTGCACAAAGCATGGGATTAGCTCTTGCATTCACACCTTTAGTGCTCGTGTTAATGAGTATTATCTACGCGTTATCTGCCTATCCTTTTGGTAAACGATCGGATACACGAGGCCGCACCTCCTTGCTGATATTTAGCTTAATCATATTGATCGCCGCCGATTTGATACTAGCATTTGCCACAAATATGCTTACTGTATGGATCGGCGTAGCTTTGTGGGGTTTGCACATGGGAACAAGCCAAGGCATTTTAAGTGCACTTATCGCTGATACTGCTCCGCCTACGTTACGTGCCACTGCATTTGGTCTATTTAGCTTAAGCAGCGGTGTTGCCATATTACTAGCGAGTGTGATTGCGGGTTGGCTATGGGTAAGCTTTGGCGCCAGCACAACTTTTCTAATGGGCGCGGGTTTTGCATTCATAACTTTACTGTTATTATTACGATCTATATGCCCCAACCTCCTACGACACTTTCGGTATTGATGCACAATGCGCAAGCATTGAGCCATAAGACCTTGAAAGAAGTGGCACTTGAATTAAATATCACGATTCCTAACAGTCTGCACCACATGAAGGGATTTATGGGCCATCTGTTTGAACAATTGTTGGGAGCCGATGCCGGTTGTGAATCCCGTCCCGATTTCACGCATCTGGGTGTTGAACTCAAAACCTTGCCGGTGGATGCGCAACTGCGGCCCATCGAATCAACCTACGTATGCACCGTTCCCTTGCAACAATTGCATGGTTTATATTGGGAAAACTCGGTTGCAAAACAAAAGCTCAATCATGTATTGTGGGTTCCCATTTTATCAGACGATCCTATTCCCATCGCGGAACGAAAAATCTTACAACCGTTTCTTTGGCAACCCACTGAAGAACAAGAAGACATATTAAAAACTGATTTTGATGAGTTAATCGAGTTAATTGCCATGGGCAAGTTATCTAGCATCACTGCAAGTCAAGGTACGTATCTTCATATTCGTCCGAAAGCCGCACATGGAAAAGTACTCACTCAAGGTATTGATGAAGAAGGTCATCTGAGCAATACTTTGCCAAGAGGCTTTTACTTACGCAATCATTTCACGCATGGGTTATTGCTGTCACAAAATACCTAATAAATCTGATTGATTTTACCTTCAATTTCAGTTAAGTTTGTCGGGTGTTGTATAAAGGAGTATTTATGCCCACTACTAACCCATTTGGAAGACTTTTTGGACGTTCGCCAATACGCCCATTACAAGAACATATCGATAAAGTCCATAATTGCGCGAACCGACTAATCCCTTTTTTTGAAGCCGTACTTGCACAGGATTGGGACAAAGCTGCGAGCATTCAACAAGCTATCGCAAAACTTGAAAATGAAGCCGATGAACTTAAACGCGAACTTCGCCTGAGTTTACCCAAAGGATTGTTTTTGCCCGTACCACGTAACGATCTTCTTGAGATGTTACGCAGTCAAGACCGCATTGCCAACCGCGCGAAAGATATTGCAGGGCTTATTTTAGGCCGTAAAATGCAAATTCCCCAAGGCATCGCTCATGACATACAACTGTATGTTGTGCGTTGTGTCGCAGCAACAGGTCAAGCCCATCGTGCTATTCACGAATTAGATTCCCTACTGGAAACAGGCTTTTCAGGACATGAAGTCAACATCGTCGAAGAAATGATTCATGAATTGGATGAAATTGAACACGATACCGATGAAATGCAAATCCGCATTCGTAAACAACTATTCAGTCTGGAAAAAAATCTTAATCCCATCGATGTTATGTTTTTATACAACATCATCGAATGGATTGGTAATTTAGCTGATCGCGCGCAAAAAGTTGGCGGTCAATTGCAGGTGATCCTAGCAAGGTAGGTTTTATCATGATGTACGAAACCACGTTCATTATTTTGGCAATAACATTCGGGTTATTCATGGCCTGGGGCGTGGGTGCCAATGATGTTGCCAATGCAATGGGTACTTCCGTCGGTTCTAAAGCATTAACCATTCGCCGCGCGATTATCATTGCGGCCATCTTTGAATTTGCCGGTGCATTTTTCGCGGGCGGCGAAGTGACCAGCACCATCAGCAAAGGCATCACGGATGTCAGCTATTTTACCGATCAACCTGAATTACTCGTTTACGGTATGTTGGCTTCGCTATTAGCGGCTGGAATATGGTTGCTCGTCGCCTCACATTACGGTTGGCCTGTGTCCACATCGCATTCGATCGTAGGCGCCATTGTAGGCTTTACGGCCGTGGGTGTTGGGGTCGACGCTGTTCAATGGGATCAAGTCGGTACGATTGCCTTAAGCTGGATAATATCTCCCATCATGGGAATGGTTTTTTCTTACATTTTATTTTTAAGTGTTCAACAATTGATTTTCAATGCACGTGATCCATTCAAAGCAGCGAAACGGTATGTCCCCGCGTATGTATTTTTATCTTCGTTTATCATCTTTATGGTGACGTTCGTCAAGGGGTTGCAATACATTGGCCTTGAATTATCGTTTAGAATGGATGTTTTGTGGTCGTTGGTATTAAGCTTAATCGTCACACTCATTGGTATTAAAATTATTAAACGTATTCAGCCTGATCCACGCGCCGAACGTGAATTTCATTTTGCTTCAGTTGAAAAAGTATTCACGGTCTTAATGATATTCACCGCTTGTGCAATGGCGTTTGCGCACGGTTCAAACGATGTCGCCAATGCCGTAGGTCCTTTAGCCGCGGTAATTAACATTGCAACACATCATGGCGAAGTCACCATCAGCAGCGCAACACCGGCTTGGATTTTATTCCTAGGGGGCGCAGGCATTGTGTTAGGGTTGGTAACCTATGGTCATAAAGTCATTGCAACCATCGGTACTAACATTACTGAACTCACCCCCAGTCGTGGTTTTGCAGCAACATTAGCGGCCGCTGCTGTTGTGATTCTTGCATCAGGTATTGGATTACCGATATCTACCACCCATACATTAGTCGGCGCAATTTTAGGTGTGGGATTAGCGCGCGGTATTGGCGCGATTAACTTGCAAGTGGTGATGACAATTTTCACCTCATGGATCGTGACACTCCCTGCAGGCGCATTATTATCGATCATTGCGTTTTATATCTTCAAAATTATTTTTGGCGGTTGATTCATGCATTTGCGCAAAGCCATTTTATGCCTCGTGCTACTGGGTTGTTGCACGACAAGTTTTTCACAAAATCTGGCTTGTCCTGATATCAAAACCATTCAACGTGTCTCAGGCGAATTTGCTTGGGTAACATCGCAACCCGGTTGGGAAGGATATTTTGCTATTCCCCGTTTTGGACGCGGACACTCTGATAAAATCAAGTTCTTCAAAGAAGCACGTTGGTTACAATTATCTAATTTAAATGATGCAACGGGTGTTCTTGAATGTGATTACCAAGGTACTTACGATGATGAAGTGATTCGATTTGTTTTATCGCTGAATCAAACGGCTCAAAAACCCACGGGACAAAATTGGGCCTGTAACTTCAATCCTGAATTTGTCCCAGGTCCACAATGCAAATGCACAGGCGAAGCTTCCACGTGTGGGGCAAAACCGTCGAATTGAGCGTTAATACACATATGCTCGCAGAAATCACATTCGTGAACGACCCGTATGACGTAACTGTTTAATTTCTTCATTTAACTGTTGTTGCTTCTTAGCATCCAAAGGATCAAAATAAAAACCAAGGTATTTTATTCCGTCAGGATTACAGGCTAATATTTCCGTTTCACGTTTCAAATGATTCATCTGCTTATAAGACCCTGTGTATTTATCAGGATTGGTATAACTAATTGGTTTTTCAGTAAATAGATATGTATATGCAGCAGACATAAATTGTGAAAAGAACTTTGCAGCAATGGATGCAGCATAAGTCACCATATAAGTTAAAGTCAAGGTTTCATGCCAGACAAGCGTACTGTCGGGATTTGTTGGCGTTGCCCATTCTGTTAAACCCGGTATCCCAAAACCACCTGTTGCAGCCAACATTAAAGCAGTTGCTATGAAGATACAACTAAAACGAAATAAACTGCGCATCATTTTATAACCGGTCGCTATGTTATAGAATGATTTCGCCGCTTTGGTGGCAGGATAGAATAACACATATCCAATACCTAAAAAAATTTGCACATACTGTTCTTGTCTTTGTTAAAGCGACTGTCAAGGTAACCTAAGTATATATATAATGGCTGCTATGAGACATTATTCCCTCCTAGACAAATTATGCATTCAGGCCGAACAAGGTTTGCGAAACATGGCGGGTATTGCGGATAACATCAACCGCCCTAACCCTGCCCAACACCTGCCTGAAACCTACCTTTCAGCCGAGGAACGTCGTCATGCCGCCGCGCTGATGCGCGTGAATCACAGCGGCGAAGTCTGCGCACAAGCCTTGTATTTTGGGCAGGCGTTATTGGCGCGCAACCCTGCTATTCATGAGCATCTACAACACGCGGCCTTAGAAGAAGGCGACCATCTAGCCTGGTGTCAAACACGCATTCAAGAATTAGGCGGACATACCAGTTATTTAAATCCAGCTTGGTACACATTTTCTGTTTTGATTGGGATGTTGGCAGCCAGTTGCGGTGACAAAATTAGTTTAGGATTTATCGCAGCCACGGAAAAACAAGTTGAACATCATTTGGCGGGGCATCTCGAACAATTGCCACAACAGGATGATAAATCCCGCTGCATTGTTCAACGCATGCAACTCGATGAACAACAACATGGAATGGATGCGCTCAATGCCGGTGGTGAAGAGTTGCCCGAATTTGCACAAGCCATCATGCGTTCTATTGCAAAAATCATGACGGGATTAGCGTATTATGTTTAACGCTTTCTATCTTGCGCAAGGTAATCTTCAGCATCTATTAATGATAACCCCTGCGCTTTAAAAGTATAACCAGGATAAAAGGATTTTAAATGCTCCATTTTTTTATTGAGAATAGATAAATCAATTTTTTTTGAATTCCATTTTACTTCGTAACATGCTATTTCTTTTTTAATATCATTAATGGCTACGATATCAATTTCATTTAATCCTGTTCTGTCCCAATAACTTCCTATTCTATTATAAGAGTGACTCTCGACAAGAATTTTTCTAAAAAAATCTTCTAATAAATGTCCCGCATAGGTTGTGTAATTCTTATCGAAAACGGTCTTTAAATAAGGGAAATTTTCAGCTTCCACTGCTGATCGATTATGATAGATGAAATAAAACCAAAATTTTAAGAAGGGATCATTTAAACGATACCGTACATTTTTGGAGTTATTCTTTGCGTTTATTGGTTTGTAATGAGTAATAAGATTGTAATCGTGAAGAAGCCGATCTAAATAACCGCCTACACTTTTTTCTAAGGTGCCTTCAATTTCAGCTTGAGTACATTTACCACAAGAAATCAACTCTAAAATGGAAAAATAAACACTGTATTCTTTACCAAACTCTTCTATTAATACATTTTTACCCTCTTCTAAGAAAGGCGATAAGCGATAAAAAATAAAATTGATCATTGATTTAAGATCATATATTTTTTCCCTGAGCAGAGTTTCAATGTATTTTGGCAACCCCCCGGTAATTAAATAATATTCAAAACAGGTATTAATATTCGCCTGATGATGATCTTTTAAGATATCCCAAAGAGTGGAAATTTTGAAAGGATTGAGTTTAATAATACGATCAGCTCGACCAAATAATGGTTCTTTATTATGTTCAAATATTTTACTCATTAAGGAATAGATCGAACCAATAAAAATAACATTCAAATGAACTTGATCCCGATACAAATCCCATAGGCGCTGAATATCTGAATAAACTGAAGGGTTAAGATTAAAAAACTCCTGAAACTCATCAACAATTAAAATAAAACGATGATTTTTGGCTAATTGCAATACCAGTTCAAATACTTGGCTAAACGAGGTAATTTCTCCAACAAGAGGAAGATCAAATTCTTGTTTTAAAATCTCAAGGTATTCCTTGCACAAAAGATGTTCTGATTTTTTTGTAACAAAGAAATAAATAAACCGATGGGATTTTGCAAAGGTCAGCGCAAGGTGTGTTTTCCCTACCCGCCTGCGACCCGTTAAGGCAACAAGAGTACCTGCGTTTTCAGTACGTTCAAATAACTTGTTTAGCTCATTAAGCTCTTCGTCGCGATTATAAAACTTCATAATTTATAGTAACCCTAGTTACAGTAACCAGTATTACTATAATATAAACGACGGGAAAAATCAAGTTGTTAACTAGTTGATTTTTTGAGAATTTTTTATTCTAAAGTCGACAATAAAATACAGACGGGATTCCGTATAACGAATGCCCATGTCATTTACTCAATTTGAGCTCCTC
>CAYUEL010000102.1:0-7055 GCA_964443025.1 uncultured Gammaproteobacteria bacterium
GTTGTCGTTTCCACTTGCACTGGCTTCACCTGAAAGTAGGCTAATCAACGCTTCATCTCCCTGCGCATAATCAACGGCTGTTTTGCCCATTTTGTCGGGAATATCACAGCGAGCACCCAAAGTTACTAACGTACTGATACAAAGCGAATGTTTCTTTTTTACAGCCCAATGTAAGGCGGTTAGCCCTTTGCCGGGCGTTTGATCCGCTGCATCAATCATTTGGGGATACTGTTTTAGGGTGGAAGCTAAATCTTCATGCTGTCCATTAGCTGCCATTCCCCGAATAGCTTGATCGATTGTAAGTGACTTATATTTTTGTAGCAGTGCATCCTGGATAGATACTTCAACAGCTTTTTTCACTAAGCGTGCCTTCAAAATTGAAATAGCAGCTTCTTTATTAGGAGAGCTGTTATTAAATGAAATGTTGAAGCTTTTTTTCAATTGCGCGTCATTAAAATCAATATATTCATAACCAAAATGCGATAATGTTGCGTTGATAAAAATACCGATAGTACGGTAATTGGCATCGTAGAAAGGATGAAACGACATGTATTGAATGATAGATTCAGCACAAAAATGAGCCACTTTCTCAGGGTCTTCTTTTTGCATGCTGCGTATTTGAGTGGTGAGATTTTTCGTGTAAGCAGCAAATTGATCTGCAATCTTCTCAGCAGAAGGATGAAGTACATACACTCTTTCATAGGCTGTTTGTTCTTGTGGCGTGAGTTCCGTTGTTTCATTAAATGGCAATTTAAGCGCTGTACTTAATGCGTTAATTTGTTTTTTAAAGTAATTGTCGAACATTGCGATTTTTGGATCAGCGCTGTTCAAGCTTTTCCGACGCAAATAATTTTCTTTGTAATAAGCACACATAAAATAATAACTTTCTTGTTTGCTCAAATGAGTTTCTATGTAGGCAATTATTTGTAGTGCATCGTTTGCACTTGTCCAAGCGGGCTGCCCGTTCATTTCTTGTTGCTTTTGTTGAATTGATAGATTTGACGGATTAATTCCGATTCTTTGTAATCGCGGATTAATTAATTTAGAGATATTTTCATCGCGCAAGTAATTCAAATCCTGCTCATTTTTATAATCTAATATCGGTACATTTTTTAAATTGAAAGTCTCAACTTTTCGCAAAACGCCGCACTGTTCATTTTTGGTTACATCAGCGTAGGGAGCATGCTTTGCAATACGGTAAATCTCAGGCGAACAACGCAAATGAATCTCTTGAATGAACTGAGCGATACTTCCATCTTTTTCATGAGCACTAGACAGCGCGCCGGCTATTCGGCTTTGTGCATATTCCGTCGCTGTTTTAAAATCATTCGCTTGCTGGTCTAGCCATTCCTTTGGATAAGAATTCCCAGTTTCAGCATTCTTTTTTTGTAAATGATTTAAAAAAGCTTCGACTAATTGTTCGATTGTCATCATTGGCTCCTTTGTGTAAGCCTGCTAATATACCAAACATAAGAGCATTCAGTCAAAAAAAGCCGGCCGCGTTGACGCACGATGGAATATGAATTACGCTGTGAGTGGCCATAGGAGGGAGTCTATGATTAGCGAAGAATTGAAGAACCTTGTTGCCGTCATTCAACACTTTCTTTCTGAAGCAGAAAAAAATGATGAAATCGAACAGCTTCTCTGGGTGTTATCAAGCGATCAATGGTGGTCCAGCCCCCGGTTTGATTTGGAAGCAGTTGAACGTATGCGTCAAAACGACTCTAACCAAAAGGCATTTACATGTGCAGTTTCTAACATCCAAGCCATGGTATTAGCGGAAGTATTGAGAAACAACACCCATCTGGAAACGCTTGATTTAACAGGCAGTACCATCAATTTTCGAGGCGGGTGTTCTATTGTTGGCATGCTGCAAGAAAATGCATCTATCACTCGCCTTATTTTGGATCAGGCCTTTTTTTATGATTTCGACGAAGGTTATGACACGACTTGGTCAGGCCCAACATGTATTCCATTCATCTTCGACGCGCTGCGCCTCAATAATACATTAAAAGAGTTGAGCTTGAGAGGGGCTGATGTCGGGACTCCGATGTGTGACGAATGCGATCCTATGCTTTAAAAAGCTGCTCACTGAAAATACTGGCGCTCAATGGATGTGAACTGGATAATGCACAGGTAACATTACTTGTGGAAGCATTGAAGGAAAGCACGACGCTTACGGAAGTTCATTTAATCGGTTGCAGTGTTACTGCCGAAGATCAGCAAGCACTGCATGAGGCTAGAATGACGAAGCCAACACCGTGTCAGATATTTTTAAGTGATAGTGTCCGGCTTGGCGAAAATGCGTCTGCATCTACACGACATAAATTCGAGCCTTTGCGAGGAGCTGCGAATTGCAATAATAATAATCAACCACAATTATCACAGCAACAACCCAACCCAAGAAAACGATCAGCGCCGGAGGGTGATGGGTCATCCACAGTACAGCATCTTCGTCGATCTCAACGATTATCAAATAACAATAACACCAATAGGAACAATAATAACACCAATAGAAAGCATTTAGTGCTTCAATGATGATGATTAAAAATGTTCTTCGAAAATCTTTTTTATGCCATCTTTCCAAGGTAAGGCAATGACATGATCAAATTTTTTCGCGTAAGGGTCATTGGATAAACACACCGCCTCTACATTCATTACATCAGTTGTTAATTTCTTAAAATAAGTCAACATATTAGATTGAATGTTATCAGTGCTTTTAATTTCAACGTACAATGTGCTTTTCCCTGGTCTTTCAATAATTAAATCTACCTCAACGTCATTGGCTGTTCTTAAATAACTTAGCTGATATTGTTTTCTGAAATAAGAAGATAGGCAAACAATCTCATTGATAATAAAATGCTCAAAAGCATTTCCATAAGCATGTGTTCCAGGAATTAATGGAACATCTAATTGTCTGGCTAAAGCGCGTGTTAAACCTGTGTCCATAAAGTAAAATTTTGGCTTGCCGCTCACTTTTTTTCTAATAGAATGATGATGAGGTTCTAAAAAAAATCCAATTAAAGTATCTTCTAAAATTTCAAAATAAGCTTTTACTGTTTTATCATCAACACCGACCTCTCGAGCAATATTTGAAAAATTAATAATTTTCCCGTTACTTTGCGCGGCTACTTCCAAAAATTTTCTAAAAGGAGGTAATGTTTTAATATATTGTTCTTCCCAAATTTCTTCCCTTAAGTAAGTATGGGCATATGCTAAAAGTAATTCACGTCGATCTTCATTGGTAGAAAATTGCATGATTTCAGGTAAAGTACCCCAATTAAGCGCTATATCAAGAGAAAAATCTTTATCAAGCTCAATAAAATTCAGCGGATACAAATTATAAACAAATGCTCGTCCCGCCAATAAATTTGCACCGCCTCGTTTTAATTTTCGTGCACTAGAACCTGTTAATACAAAGTGTTTATTTTTATTTTTCATCAGTCGTTGCACAACATCAAGCAGCTTAGGTACTTTCTGAATCTCATCAAGAATAATATGTGTGATTTGAGAGGGTAATCCATTAACGATATCAAATAATTCCTCAGGATTCTTAGTAAACTTTTCTGCCATGTCGGTGTTGAGCAGGTCAAACCAAATGGAATGATCGGAAGAAAATTGTTCTTCAATCAGCGTGCTTTTACCGGTATTCCTAGCCCCAAATAGGAAAAAGCTTCGATTTTTAGGTAGTTCAAGTAAACGCTTATACATTGCCCAATGTCCTTAAGCGGGGATTATTAGCTAGTATACTCCGAAAAAGTGCCTTTGGCAAGGGGTGGAGGGCTATTTTTCGGATCTAACTCCGAAAAGTAAGGCAGTTTTTCGGAGTGCTATACGAAAATAGACGGTCTCAAAGTCGCAGGTTGGGGGTTCGATTCCATCAAAGCCTGCCAAGATTGGTTAATAAAAACAATAAGATAGAACCGAATAAATGGAAAGAGTAATGGCGTTAGTTCAACATCCTGAAATCATTTGAAATTATAACCTTTTTTAGATATAACTTTAAAATGATTTCAGGAAAATTCACTTACGATAACAAGAGTCAGTATGTGCAACTTCTGCACATAGTGTTGTTGATGGACTAGATATAATCTAATATTTGAATCTTCCCAGTTTAAACCCACTGATATCTAAAGTACTTTTACCCTCGATAATCAGCTCCGCCACGATTTCCCCAATAGTCGCAGAATATTTAAATCCATGACCCGAGCAAGGAGACACTATCAACACTGCAGGGTGGTTTGGGTGAGTATCGATAATAAAATTTTCATCAAAGGTATTGGTATACAAACAAGTGACAGCCTTAATACATTGATGACTTATTTTAGGTAAATACGGGGCAATACATTGTTCATACATTAAATTTATTTCTTCTTCACTTACTTGTCTATTCACTGTACTTACATTTGTAGCTTCACCACATTGGCCACCACGAGCAATTTTTATTCCGCCGTGCATACCATCAATTGCTGGAAATCCATAGATCCCACCTATACGGCTGCTTGGATTAGGTTTGTAAATAAATACTGGAAAATGGCCTTGCGAAAAACTTTCAAATGAATTTTGAATATCGAACCAGAAGAGTACTTGACGTGTTACTGTAAATAATTTTGCATATGTTTCCTCTAAGATATTAGGCAGCCACGCGCCAGCTGTGATAATAAATTTTTTGGTTTGATATTCGCCTTGATTGGTTTTGACGCGAATGCAATTTTCATTGATTTCTTCAAAATTTTCCATGATTTCATTTTTATGAATATGCGCTCCATATTGCTGTGCTAATAGTAATTGCGCAGTGACACATTTTTCTGGGCGCAAAAATCCTGCATTGAATTCATAAAAACCAATGTCATCATCTTGCACATTAAATTGAGGAAATTTATTGCGCAATTTGGAAGCTTCTAAAACTTCATGAGGAATATGATATTTTTTGGCAGCGTTCATTGTATTGGCTAAAAAATCAGATTGTTGTTTAGAAATAATCAAACCACCAGTAATGGTTAATAAATTTTCTTTTGTTTTGTCTTCAATTTCTTTCCACAGTTCATAAGCTCGTAGAGCGAGAGGGGTATATTGTTCACCTTCACCAATCGCTTGGCGAGTAATACGTGTATCCCCATGGGTTGAGCCATAGGTATGTGGCGGTGAAAATTGATCAATCCCTAACACCGTTTGACCACGTTGTGATAATTGGTAGAGCGCTGCACTCCCCATAGCGCCTAATCCCAAAATAATAATGTCATATTTGTGTATCATAATCACCTGATTATATACTTAGTCAGCGAGTATGTGGATCGTAAACTAATGTTGCACTGTGGCTTTTGACGTATTATGCCGGTTAAAAGCGGTTTTAGAAAGTGAAGAGAGATCACAACGCATTGATTTACAAAGAACTCCAATTTGCCTCAAGGTCTCCAAAACCGCAGGTTGGGGGTTCGATTCCCTCCTGGATGGATATTCAGTAGCTGCTAATTTTACATCAGAAAATAATAATCCAAAGGAATAAATATTGTATTTAATTCCTTATCTATGCTTAACTCTGTTTTAGAAAAAATTAAATTGTAGTCAGATTTTATTTTTTTCATGCTGTTTATAATTTGCTTTTTGTTTTTATCGCCCATGCCTACTTCAATGATAATTTGTTTGTTATTTAATATTTGCAAAATAAAATCCGCACCACCTTGAGCGCTGTCATAGCGGATCGCGCCTTGACCTTTTAAAATAAATTCTCGGTATAGATGTGATCCAATAGAGTCTTCTAATAATTTACCTTGTCGGGTTAAATAAGTACTTTCTTGCCCAGTAATATAAAAAAATGACATCCTGATGGCAGGAGACATAAATAGGTATTTATTAGCCTTTTTCGCTGCTGTCATGTTTGAACCATAAGCGGGAATTTTTATTAATAATTCTGCCTTTTCTAATGCTTCAAAAATATTGGATATAGTTAAGCGATTGACGGCAAAGCGTTCTTCTAAATCCGAAAGACTGGTAGTATCATTTTCTGCAATGGCATATAAAATTCTTTTTACTACGCCCAATGTATTCATGTCAAAATGTCCTAACATGGGCAAATCTACTTTAATAATTTTATCAAGTAAGAGTGAAATAGAATCATAGACAAACGTTTCATTCGGCATCATAAAAGAAAAAGGTAGTGTTCCGCAAGACAAACAGGATCGCATATCCTTACGATTGATAGAAGTCCAATATTGATGCACTTTCGATTGTAGGCTCAATAAATTATCATAAACTTCTTGAGCATCTTTTGAAAAGTAAATTGCTTGCTTGATTTTTTCATTTATCGCAGGTGGCGCAATATTATTTTTTATCATTTCATATTCGGTAAAACAAAGTGGTGTCATTTTTTCAAATAATGCTCTACGTGCTAAATTGGGTGTGGTTTGTAAAATAACCGCAGCCGATCCCGTGCAACAAAAAAATACTTTAGATACTTTTTCAAATAAAATTTTTAGAGCCACAGCCCACTGTGGGTCACATTGCACTTCATCTAAAAAAATTAATATGGGTTCTTGTACAGTTTCTAATGGAGTCCCTAAAATATCCTCATAGGCAGACATTAATTCGGTAATCCCCACATTAAATAAATTTTTAGCCTCTTCAACAGATAAAAACAATACGCTCATGCCTTTTTGCTGATACTCCGCGCAAAGCTGAGACATAACCGTCGTTTTACCCACACCCCTAAAACCTGGAATAATCACCATAGGGTTATTTGATTTTCGAGCTAAAAATAATTCGATATGCTCTTCTAATTCTTTAAACATCAATCGCTTAGGGTAGGGTTTGCCTTCTGGATCGTGGGTAAAGCGCCTCAACCGAGATGAAGCAGTACGAATTTGTTGCTGGAGGTATTGAACGAGCTCTTGTTTCATGTATATTACAATATATAAGAATATTACTTTCTAGTATAATACAATATATATGAAATATCAATCAAAATTTATTAAGTGCGGTTTATTTTTTAGATAAACCATAACCCGCTACTTTCGAGTTGTCGTTTCCACTTGCACTGGCTTCACCTGAAAGTAGGC
>CAYUEL010000103.1:0-3374 GCA_964443025.1 uncultured Gammaproteobacteria bacterium
CTAAAGTGCTAGTGGGCGCCTTTACGCCGAAGCAATTTAAGTATGTTAAGAAACTTTAATTAATAATAAAAAAATAGGATACTAGACGTAGCCTCCTACAAATGCTTAAATTAACCCTTTGGCCTTCACAAGGATTGAGCCTTTGCAAAACACAGTCGAAATTCGGGATGTGCACTTTAGTCGTAATGAGCGTAAAATCTTTGATGGCATTAACATCGATATCCCTGAGGGTAAAATCGTTGCAGTCATGGGGCCAAGCGGTACCGGTAAGACCACGCTTTTAAGACTTATTTCTGGATTACTTAAACCTGACCAAGGAAGTATTCATGTGCAAGGCGAGGATGTTCCTCAATTAGGCCGTAATGCGCTTTACAAATTACGACGTAAAATGGGCATGTTATTTCAAAGTGGTGCTTTATTTACAGACATGACCGTATTTGAGAATGTTGCATTTGCATTGCGTGAACACACCAAGCTGCCGGAATCTATCATTCGTGATATCGTGCTGATGAAATTAGAAGCGGTGGGTTTGCGTGGTGCGCGTGATTTAATGCCACGAGAACTTTCGGGCGGGATGAATCGTCGTATTGCATTAGCACGTAGTATTGCGCTTGACCCTGAATTGATTTTATATGATGAACCTTTTACTGGACAAGACCCTATTTCAATGGGTGTTATCATTCGTTTGATTAAGCAATTACATGATGCGTTGGGTTTAACATCCGTAATTGTTTCGCATGATATTGCTGAAACTGCCAGTATTGCCGACTATATTTATCTTATTTCCGACGGTAAAGTGGTGGGTCAAGGAACGCCGGATGAATTAGATAAAACATCCAATCCGCAAGTGACGCAATTTATAAAAGGGTTGCCGGATGGCCCTGTGCCGTTTCATTATCCTGCATTGGATTATGCGCAAGATTTATTGGGAGCCACTTAATGTTGATGTTTATCCGTAAAACAGGCGAAAAAACGATCGATGTCATTGGTGCAGTCGGGCGTGCAACCGTTTTATTATTAGCGTCCATCATTGCCAAACCTAATCTAAAAAAAGGCCCTGGTTTATTAATGAAACAGTTGTTTGCTGTTGGCGTTCTTTCATTACCCATTATTGTTTTTGCAGCGTTATTTGTCGGGATGGTATTAGGATTACAAGGTTACACAAATTTAGTTAAATTTGGTGCAGCGAATGCTACAGGGACATTGGTGGCATTATCATTGGTACGTGAATTAGGCCCTGTAGTTGCGGCATTATTATTTGCGGGTCGTGCAGGTTCAGCATTAACGGCTGAAATTGCATTATTAAAAACAACAGAACAATTGGATTCATTAAGCTTATTAGCGGTTGATCCATTGCAACGAGTGATAGCGCCACGTTTTTGGGCAGGATGTATTTGTTTGCCATTACTTGCCATTATCTTTTCTGCTGTTGCTATTTACGGTGGTTATATTGTTTGTGTCGAGTGGCTCGGGTTGGATGCGGGTAGTTTTTGGTCGAACATGCAAGATGCTGTGGATTTTCGTGAAGATGTAGTTAACGGTATTATTAAAAGCGTTGTGTTTGCTGTTGTGGTGACATGGATCGCTGTTGCACAAGGATATGAAGCGGTACCTACATCTGAAGGTATTGGGTTTGCTACAACGCGTACGGTGGTTTATTCATCACTAGCAATATTAGGTTTGGACTTTGTACTAACAGCTGTGATGTTCTCAGGATTATAAGGGGAAATTATTATGTCGAAATATGGTCGCGTGGAATTATTGGTCGGTGCATTTGTCATTTTTGCATTCATCGGATTGGTGATTCTAGCATTTAAAGTGAGTGGTTTAACGACGGTGCTTAATCAGGGCAACACTTACACAATCAGCGCTAATTTTACTGAAATTGGTGGTTTAAAACAGCGTGCGCGTGTGACTGTGGCGGGAGTTCAAATTGGACAAGTATCGGATATCAGTTTAGATGATGCGAATTACAATGCGATTGTAACCATGCAAATCAATAACAGTGTTGCAAATTTACCAACGGATACGATTGCATCCATTGCAACATCCGGTTTGATTGGCGACAACTACGTTATGTTACAACCTGGCGCTGATGAAGAATATTTAAAAAATGATGGTGTCATTGAATTTACGGATCCAGCCATTGTGCTTGAACGTTTAATTGGACAATTTTTATATAAATTTGATAAATAGAGGATAACATGCTGAAACAAGTACGAACCATTTTCCAATCATTGATGTTAGCGACATGTTTGTTTTGGAGTGCCACGGCAGCTGCACAAGATGCGCTTAAGATGATGCAGGGTCTGGCGGATGAATTAATCGTTGCTATTCAAGCAAATAAAGAAGCTATTCGCGCGGACATGAGCGAGATTGTGGATATTGTTGATAAAATCATCATGCCGCACACGGATTTTGAATTGATTGGCAAGCGTGTGTTAGGTCCGCATTGGCGTACTGCAACACAGCCACAACGCGAAGCATTCATGAAAGAATTTAAGTTATTGTTGATTGTCACTTATGCAGCGGCTTTTCGTTCGTATGATGATCAAACAGTAGAGTTTACCAATGAACGTACCGATCCCAGTAACTCTAATCGTGTTGAAGTACAAAGCCTCATCAAATCACCCGGAGAACCGCCTATCCCTGTAAATTACCGCTTGCATCTCGAGGATGGAAAATGGTTGGTGTATGATTTCAATGTCGATGGCGTGGGTTTAACCAGCAGCTTCCGTTCGCAATTTAATAATGCGATCAATCAAAAAGGATTAGACCAAGTGATTGCAGACATGAAAGTTAAAAATGACGAGGTTTTCAATACATGATCGCTTTGAAAAGTGTGGATGAAATGCATTGGTATTTACAAGGTGAATTAACCGTCGATACCATTGATTCTGTGCTAAAAGAAGGGCGTCGCATGTTTTCAAAACTTAAATCGGGAAGCGATGTTCATTTGGATTGTTCACAGCTTGAAAAAGTAGACAGTGCGAGTGTTGCCTTGTTAATCGAATGGGTGCGCGCTGCAAGGAAAAAAAAGATTCACCTAACCTTTGAAAAGATTCCCGATAAAATGCAGCGTATTATCGAATTGTCGAATTTGACAGCTTTATTATCAGAACCGCAAGCGTGAGTGAGACACCCTGTCTTTGCGAGGCCTTTAGGCCGAAGCAATCCATTCTTGTGAGGTAGTGGATTGCTTTGTCGTGCTACGCACGCCTCGCAATGACGATACAAGACACCCTGTCATTGCGAGGCCTTTAGGCCGAAGCAATCCATATCTTGTGAGGTAGTGGATTGCTTTGTCGTGCTACGCACTCCTCGCAATGACGATACAAGACACCCTGTCTTTGCGAGGCCGTAGGCCGAAGCAA
>CAYUEL010000103.1:3474-7017 GCA_964443025.1 uncultured Gammaproteobacteria bacterium
GGATTGCTTTGTCGTGCTACGCACGCCTCGCAATGACGATACAAGACACCCTGTCTTTGCGAGGCCGTAGGCCGAAGCAATCCATTCTTGTGAGGTAGTGGATTGCTTTGTCGTGCTACGCACGCCTCGCAATGACGATACAAGCGGATGTAGAAAATGATAACACCTTGATAGCATTAAACATTATTTATTTCCCATCGCTTAAATTTTCTTGTATAATCCAAAGTTAACTTGTTAACCAAGGAGTGCTCCATGATTGCTGTATCATCATTAAAAGCTATTTTAAAGAATTACTATGACCGATCTGCATGGAGTCGTATAACAGCTACGCCAGCACTGATAACGGCCATTGAGAAATTGGGAATAACCCAAAACACTCCTTCAGACTCTGGTGGGTATTATTTTGGCGAAATAAACCTCAGTGCAGATCAATTCTGGACATTGGTTCAGTTATGGCAAACTAACCCTGCTGCTTTTACAGAGTTTTCAAGTGTGATTGGTAAAAACCAGGAACTGGAGGGTGTTTTTGGCGAATTGGGTTTATTACACCATTTAAAAAATTGCGATCTCTTAACAGAATACGTTATTAAAAAAATAGCGAAAATAACTCATTCAAAAGTAAAAACTATTTTCGATAGATTAAATAAACATGAGTTACTGAATAAAGAAAATATTCAAAAGCTGGTTAATACGGACTTGGAGTTATATCAGCCTAACAACATAGCATATTCTTTGGGTAGATTAGCTACAAAAGAGCAAACTCAAACAGTGTTTGATTTTTGTTTATTGAATAAAGATTTAATCAGCCCTTTAAATGATATTGCCGATAGCTTAGAAAACAATAAAATTATTAATGCAGAAAGCCTGAATTATGTGATGGAGTCAAAAGACGTTATTCAAACGATCAATCGTTTAGTTGGTTCAATGAAGGATTATGACCCTCAAGAGCGTATCAATATATTTAATTATGTGATGCGAATGAAAAATGAAAGTGAAATCAATAAAAATAACTTTCAAAAATGTGTTAATTTTTTTGCGAGTATAAAATCAAAAGACACTAAGAATATTCAATGTATTGCAGAGGATATCTTTAATTTACTTTTTACTTACCCAGATTGTCATTCTTCTATTAAAGTCATGTTGGAAGCGAAAAGAGCAGAAAAAAAGTTTTTTTCTGAATTAAAGTATTTTTTAAATCTTGGAGTACCGCCGGCAAAAGTATTTTCAGAGATTGGATTTAATAATATACAAGCAGCCCGAGCCCTATTTAATAGGGTTAATCGTTATATTAGACGTGATAGGGCTGAGCTGAAAAAGGCATTGATCGCTCATGTAAGCCATGTCATAGCCGGACAAGAATTGATTGATTTTCTGGAATCAGAAAAGATGTTGGATGATAAGAGATTGGCTTTTGTTATTAATGAGTTGCCGAAAGCAAATAATCTATTATCATGTTTGAAAATTTTAAAGAAAGTAAAATTATTAGAGCAGTTCATTGATGACATTATGTCTTATGAAAACGCACCTTATATTGGAAATATAGCACCCGTTTTGCACTTTATCAGTAATGATAGGGATGGTGAAATAATAGGTGGGATAAGAACACTCGATACAATTTTTAGTCATTTGGAAAATGTTAATGCACTTGTTAACGTGTTAAAACACATACCAATAGACATAGGTAATATCAATAATCTGATGAGCAACATAGATAAGATAAATGAAATTGCCCAATCAGTTCAGGGAGTGGTTCAAAATTGTAATAATAAATCCTTTTCTCAAGATGAATTTGATGCCGTTATAGCCTTTCCATCCTATGCAGTTGACTTTTTTAAAGCTAAAAAAATTCTTAGTGATTTACAGCCAGGCCATGAAAGCCCTTTTTATAATAAACGCCACGAGCAAATTAAGCAGTACCCTCAGTTTTCCATCTCTATTGCCAATGCCTGCACGATTCTTAAGGGGATTCCTGAGCGCAATAAATCAGTACCTGGAAGTGCTTTTTTTGATGAAATCAGAGAATGCGTATTTAACCGACCTGAATATGCTGAGAAAGTAGCGCAAGGCGTTAATGCCATGATGCGCTCACGCTCACGTAATGGTACTGTTTCTAACGTAACTCTCAAAGAAAATATCTCTCCTTTGTCATACCTTCTTCAATACCCGCAATATGCAGATACGTTAGGGCAATGTTTTGCATTAGATGCTTCTGAAAATAAGAAAATTTCTAACCAGCTGATGAACGATCATCCGGCAGAAGCATTGGATATTCTGACGGCATTTCATAAAATGGATCAAAAAGATTTAGATTTTTTAATAAAAAATAAAGTTCATATCAAAACCATCATGCGTGCATTAGACATGCTTCCCCGCGAGGCGTGTAATCAACGAAATATGTATATTGCCTTATTAAAGCTTTCATTTGAAGAAAACCCAAGTGCGTGCCATCCGTTATTTTCCCCCTATCAGGATATACTTCCTGAGGTTACAATGGAATTGGAAAAATTGAATTGTGATTTTGCCTATTATTTACTAGGGAAAATCTACTCAGGCCAATTCACTATAAAAGAAGAAGTAACACCTCAAAAGGAAGTAGCACTTAAATTCGCACAAGCTTTTTATTGCTATGAGAAAATACCAAAAAATTCATTTTGGTACCTTGCTGCCCAAAATGGCTTATTTCCTCTACTGCTTGAAATGTATCATCAAAATGTTGATGTAGGTGACACAAGACAAGCAGCGGTCATCAATGAAAGATTAAATAAAATGTATGAGTTATTGCGGGCAGCAGGAAAACCTATGCATCAAAAACTATCCAATATTACTCGAGCTTTTATTAGTGAAACGGTAGAAATTCCGAATGCAAACGCGCGTTACATCAGCGTTCAAGTGGACGAAATAGATGCGGATGCAAACAGCTGTTCCGAGAAAACAATCACGGTGGGAACAAAAAAATTCTGGTTGCCGGGAGTGGGGAAAGTTCTCACACAGGCCAACGATAATAATAAAGAGAAAAAACGAAGAAATAGTATTAGTTGACGCGATACAAGATACCCTGTCTTTGCGAGGCTCGCAGAGCCGAAGCAATCCATTCTTGTGAGGTGGTGGATTGCTTTGTCGTGCTACGCACGCCTCGCAATGACAACATACAAGCGGATGTAGAACATCAGAACAGGTAGACTCTACCATATTTACCTACTATATTAGGTAAATATAGTGTTTTAGAGGGGTTATGACTTGAATTCTAACCAATCCTCTTAATATCCGCACCTAACGATTGCAATTTTTCTTCGATGCATTCATATCCGCGATCGATATGGTAAATGCGATCGACGGTGGTTTCGCCTTCGGCAACTAGGCCAGCTAATACAAGGCTGGCTGATGCGCGTAGATCAGTGGCCATCACTTCGGCGCCAGTCAGCTTATCCACGCCGTTGCAAACAACGGTATTACCGCGCAGGCTTAATTGCGCGCCCATGCGTTGCATTTCAGCCACATGCATGAAGCGATTTTCAAAAACAGTTTCAGTGATTTCACCTCGGC
>CAYUEL010000104.1:0-6902 GCA_964443025.1 uncultured Gammaproteobacteria bacterium
TGTTTACAATACGTGGTTGTCTTGTATGCAGCGTTTCGCGCTGGGCTAATGGTCATTAACACCAATCCGATGTATACAAAACGAGAATTGATTCATCAACTTAATGATAGCGGAGCCAGTACAATCGTTGTATTAGCGAATATGGCCAAAACCATGGCTATCGCATTACCCGAATGCCGGCTGATTAAAAACATTATTATTACAGAATTAGGTGATTTATTTGATTTTCCAAAATCCCTGTTGATTAATTTTGCATTAAAATATGTCATTAAGCCTTATCCTCATTATGATTTACCTCAAGCCATTCCTTTTAAAAAAGCATTGAAAAAAGGATCGCAGCTTCCTCACGAAGACATTCCCTTGTATAAAAATGATGTGGCATTTATACAATACACGGGGGGTACAACAGGTATTGCAAAAGGAGCCATGTTAACGCACGGTAACATGTTGGCGAATGTGCAACAAAGTGTTGCATGGATAGGAGATATTTTAACACCAGGGGATGAAGTGGTTGTCACGGCATTGCCGCTTTATCATATCTTTTCATTACTTGCGAATTGTTTGATTTTTACAAGTTTAGGTGCGTTGAATATATTAATTACCGATCCGCGTGATATGCGTACTTTTACAAAGGCACTCAAAAAATATAATTTTTCAGTGATTACAGGTGTTAACACATTGTTTAATGCGTTATTACATTATCCCGATTTTAAAAATCTAAATTTCAAACACCTTCGGTTGGTCATGGGCGGTGGTATGGCCATACAACATACCGTTGCCGAAAGTTGGAAAAAAGTAACGGGAAAACCTCTGATTGAAGCCTATGGTTTAACAGAGACATCACCCGCGGTGACGATCAATCCGTTTATTATAGAAGAATATACGGGTTCTGTGGGATTACCGATTCCTTCAACGGAAATTAAAATTGTCAATGATGAGGGTGATGAACTGGATATCTCGCAAGTAGGTGAGTTGTGTGTGCGTGGCCCGCAAGTCATGAAAGGTTATTGGAACATGCCAGATGAAACTGAAAAAGCATTACAACCGGATGGTTGGTTTCATACAGGTGATATGGCAAAAATCGATGCGCGGGGTTATGTGTTTTTAGTGGATCGTAAGAAAGACATGGTGAATGTGTCAGGGTTTAATGTTTATCCGAATGAAATTGAAGACGTCGTGATGGAACATCCTGGTGTGAAAGAAGCTGCGGTGGTAGGTGTGCCCGATTCTGATACAGGCGAAGCCGTGAAACTATTTATTGTACGTAAAATCAACAGTAATTTAACCGAAGAAGAATTACGTGACTTTTGCCGTCAGAATTTGACAGGGTATAAACGTCCGAAGTTCATTGCCTTTCGAAATGAATTGCCTAAGAACCCAGTTGGGAAAATATTAAGACGCGAATTGCGCGAGTAGAAAAGGAATACCGCGCGTAAAAGGAGGCTGCGCTAGTGGGGCTCCCGTCGACCCTGTTTTTCCTCGCTACTCGCTAACGCTCATATACGCTCGTCAAAAAGTGTCGCCTCCGCCTCTGCGCGCAGCACTTTTTATGGTGTGCCACAGCAACATCCACAACCCTTTACGTGAGCTTCATTATTACTGATCGGGCAACGTGATATTCAATTCCAATATGGAACAATCACCGGTCCGTTCGAGTTCAACCTTGACTTGATTTTCATCGACTTTGACATACTTGCTGATAACGCTAATCAGCTCTTGTTGCAACTTCGGAATAAAGTCTTGTTGTTCATCTTCGCCACCGCGTTGATGTGAAACGATAATCTGTAAACGTTTCTTAGCAATCTCGGCGGTATTTTCTTTACGCTGTTTTAAAAAATTAAATATACTCATTCTGCTGATGCCCCAAAAGACGTTGAAAGATACCTGTTTTTTCAGTAAAACGCATCGGTGTTTCCTCGCCGAGCAATCGTCTGACCGCATCGGAATAGGCTTGACCCGCATCGGATGTTTTATCATGGATAACGGGAACGCCTTCATTGGAAGCACGCAATACCGCTTTCGATTCGGGGATAACGCCCAACAAGGGAATGGAAAGAATTTCTTGAACATCTTTCACGCCTAACATATCGCCTTTGGCAGCACGATCGGGCGAGAAGCGTGTAATCAATAAATGTTCTTTGATAGGATCGCGACCTTGTTCAGCACGTTGTGAACGGCTGGCCAGAATACCTAGGATGCGATCAGAGTCACGTACGGATGAAACCTCAGGGTTTGTCACGATGATCGCTTGATCAGCATAATACATTGCCATAATGGCGCCCGTTTCAATACCCGCAGGTGAATCGCAAACGATGTAATCGAAGTCTGCTTTCAGTTCCTCGATGATACGGCCCACGGCTTCTTTATCCAATGCATCTTTGTCGCGTGTTTGTGACGCCGGAAGGATGAACAGGTTTTCAAAACGTTTGTCTTTAATCAAAGCTTGTTTTAATGAGGCATCGCCTTGGATAACATTGACGAAATCATAAACCACGCGGCGTTCGCAACCCATGATCAAATCAAGGTTACGTAAGCCGACATCAAAGTCGATGACGACGGTTCTATATCCACGTTCTGCAAGCCCGGTGCTGATCGCAGCACTGGAAGTTGTTTTACCCACGCCACCTTTACCTGAGGTGACGACTAGAACGACAGGGTGTTGTTTTTTCTTACTCAAGGCTTTATTCCTCTAATGATGAATGTTAAACATAAATTATTTACGATAATACTGAAATCTGCAAATGTTCCCCATTTAAGCCAATACTGACGGCTTGTTTCCAACCGTTCTCACGCAGATGTTCATTCACGCAATATTGTCCTGCAACGGATACAAGTTCGGCTTCTAAACAACTACAAAAGATACGTGCGTTTTTATCGCCATTCACACCCGCTAATGCACGTCCGCGCAAAGGGGCATAAATATGGATATGACCATCGGCAATGACTTCCGCGCCCATACTTACGGCTGCGGTAATAATCAAATCTCCGCCTCGTGCGTAGACTTGTTGGCCGGAACGAATAGGTTGTGTGATCAGCATGCTGGGTGTTTGTGTGCCCGGATCTTTCGCGGGTTGCAGCTTTTCAGATACCGGTTTTTCAGGTTCCGTGTACTTTGTATCGTACATGATGGCCAAACCTAGCGCCAAGGCGCGGCCATTTTGATCAGGCGTACCGCCGCGAATGCCAATGGGAATAATATTATGCTGGCGCATGATGTTCAATAACTTGACGAAATCGATTTCAACAGGCAAGGATGCAATTTTTTGTAAGTCTAATACCACAGGCGTATGATTAAAAAACTTAGGCGCCTGCTCAACTTTGCTGGCTAACTGCTTGTTCATGGTTTCGTAGTCAACGGATAACAACTGCAACGTGGTTAACGTATAAGCGGTGCCTTTCAATAAAAAAGTATTATTATCAACTTGGATGGCGGCGTTGCTCATGTGAATATTCCTTGATATGAGAACTATTTTTTCCGGGTGCCTGTTTTATAGCGGTTTTTTGCACAAATTGCAACCATCAGTAGCAAAATGGCATAATGCGTTATCCACATCAGGGGTGTTTTCCCCCGCATCCCTTCCGCTGACCCTGTCAACGTTGTGGCAACAAATTGTGGCGCTTGCGCCTCCACCGATCCTTCCGGGTTGATGATACCTGAAATGCCATTGTTTGTCGCGCGAATTAGATAACGTCCGGTCTCAAGCGCACGCATGCGACTCATTTGGAAATGTTGTAACGGTCCAAGCGAGCGACCGAACCAAGTATCATTGCTGATGGTTAATAAAATAGCACTGTCTTGCGCGCGCGTTAAACTCAAACTCGGATATACAATTTCATAACAGATCAACGCACCCACGTTCCACTCATGTACTTGCAATGGAGGTTGTACACGCGGGCCGGGTAAGGCAAAACTCATGGGTAATTTTAAAAGATCCATGGCCTTGCCAATTAAATTATAAAATGGAATGTATTCTCCAAATGGCACAAGATGATGTTTGTCATATTCACCTGTACCATCACCCGCAACTTGTACTGTGTTGTAGAAAAATCCATCGTTGTTGGCGCGTAATGCGCCAAATACAACGGTATTATTAGGTAAAAGTGATTCTGTTAAAACATCAACATAAGGTTGTCCGTACGGTAATGGGACGGGTAATGCCGCTTCAGGCCAAACAATAATATCGGCTTGATTAGCTAATTGTGTCATTGAAAAATAAGTATCAAAGTGTTGTTGAAATTTTTCCGGTTCCCATTTTAAGGATTGTTCAATGTTACCTTGAATAAGCGCAACGCTGTAATGATTTCCATCCGGTTTTGTCCAATGAATTTGTTGTAATAGAAAACCAAGGATAAGTATCAGGATGATCATTGCACCATTGAGTAAACGTTGTTTGATATTGCCTGATATTGTGCACAATGCGCTCATGCCGATAAAAATACACAACCAACTTAATCCGTAAACACCGATGATGGGTGCGAAACCTTGTAAGGGTGTATCAATGGCGGCGTAACCTAAATACAACCAAGGAAAACCGGTTAAGAACCATCCACGAAACACTTCGATTAATACCCATAAAGCAGGGAATACAAATAAGCGCGTGTTATTACTGGGGTTTGGATATAAACGTCGATAAACATAGGCTAATAAAGCAATGAAAGCACTTTTGGCAAAAATTAAACTGAGTGTTATGATAATCGCAATGATTAAGGGCGCATTGCTGTAATTATGAATGCTGAAAAAAACCCACGAAATACCAAGACCAAAAAAGCCTAAACCAAATAAAAAACCTTGCAATGCTGCTTGATTGGGAGTGTGTTGTATTAACCGACGTTCCAATAATGCCGGTAAAAATAAAGCTAATACAAACCAATGCCACGGCGCAAAGGCAAATACGGTGGCAACGCCTAATAGGATTGGGTAGATAATATATAGGATACGTTTCATGTGTGTGATAATAGCATATTGAAAAGGAATAGCGCGTGTTTTTATGGTGTGCTACATCGAACCCTCATCACACAAAGCCGCGTAGATTTCTCAATCAGAACCGCGCACGTAGTAAGCGGATGTAGGAAATGTGACCCATCCGATCGCTCGTTAACACTCGCGCTCTGACTTGAGATGAGCGGTAAGTGCGGGTCAGAGCGCGAGTGTTAACGAGCGATCAGTTGAGTCATCGATTTGCTTCGCGCGCGGTTCTGAGGGCAGATTCATGCGCAGCATGAATCGGGGGTTTTTTGCGCACGAGCCGATAAAGGCACAAACAAAATGGCAACAGCAATAGAAAAATCATTACCCCTTACGCATGACGCGTAATCGATGAATTTGGCGATCATCTGCCTCTAATATTTCAAATTGAAATTCATCCAGTTTAATGGTTTCGCCTTTTTGTGGAAGATGTCCAAATGCTTGCGTGATAATACCAGCGACGGTATCAAACTCTTCCTCGGAAAGCTTCGCATCGAAGTAATCATTAAATGTTTCAATCGGTGTTAATCCTGCCACCGCATAATGATCAGCATCTTGTCGGCGAATAAAGGTTTGTTGTTCTTCGATATCATGTTCATCTTCAATTTCACCAACAATCTCTTCTAAAATATCTTCAATGGTAATCATACCTGAAACACCGCCGTATTCATCTGATACAATTGCCAAGTGATTCCGTTTACTGCGGAAATCTTTGAGTAACATATTAAGTCGACGAGATTCGGGAACAAACACCGCAGGACGCATAAAATCTCGAATATTAAAATCATTCATTTCATGTTGATGCAAATAACCTAATAAATCCTTGGCAATTAAAATACCTACGACATCATCTTTGTCTTCACCAATGATAGGGAAACGTGAATGTCCTGATTCAACAATTTTCGGCAAAAACTCGTTTAATGATTCATCTTTTTCAATCACAACCATTTGTGCGCGAGGAATCATGATATCACGTGCTTGCATATCACTCACGGCGACTACACCACTCATCATTTGAAAGGCTTCTTGATCAAGTATGCCATTATCTTTTGCAGTTGATAAAAGTGCGCTTAGTTCGTCTTTTGATTCAATTTCAAACGTCATAAAATTTCGAACTTTATATAACCATGAGTTCATTGTTGTCTCCAAAGATGAGAATTTTCTTGATACGGGTTAGGAAAATGCAATGCCTTTAATAATTCAATTTCTAACGGTTCCATTTCATTGGCTTGTTCAGGCGTTACATGATCGTATCCCAGCAAGTGCAAACACCCATGAATAACCATGTGTGCAAAATGTGCTTCAAAATCTTTATGTTGTTGTTGGGCTTCTTCCCATATAATAGGCGCGCAAATGATAATGTCACCTAAAAGAGGAATATTAAGTTCATCGGGAACTTCTGCAGGAAACGCTAATACATTTGTAGGCTTATCTTTGTTGCGATACGTGCGATTTAATGTTTGGATTTCAGGAATATCAACAATACGAATGGTTAATTCTGTAGATTTTTTAACATGACGCATCGCAATGCGTGCCCAAGCAATGAGTTGTACATCACTGGGAAGCGGGTCAAACTGAGTGGCGATTTGAATGTTAATCTCGTGATCATCTTCAGATTTAGCGATGGTATTCAAGTGTTCTATAAGGCTCCATGTTACGAACTTACCCATAAGGATAAGCTGTTTAGTGAGATATATCAAGGGTAGTTTATAAGCACGCCTCTGAGCGAATTAGGTAAAGCTTCGGTAATAGTGACAGGAACAATCTGACCTATCAGCGTAGATTCCCCTATGAAATTCACCACGCGGTTATTTTCCGTTCGTCCTTGCAGTTGATTGGGGTCTTTCTTAGAAGGTCCAATCACCAAAATGTTATGACGTTGGTCAATCATGCTGTCACTGATCGCTTGTGTTTGTTGCATGATACGTTCCTGTAA
>CAYUEL010000105.1:0-6882 GCA_964443025.1 uncultured Gammaproteobacteria bacterium
AGAGCATTTATCTTTGTTAACAAAAACTATGAAAAATTTAGAAACCAACCCGGAGTTGCGTGCAAAGGTAATGCAAGTTTCGTGGGGAGAAAAAGTATTGGATATGACGACCAGTTTACTTCACTTTTCTTCGCCCGCCTTACCCAATTACAATCCAAGAGAAGATTCTTTACAATTTTTGAGTCATACCGACAAAAAAGAATTGCAACGAACGTTTGATGAAGTTTTTTCAAAAGGGTTTTTAACACCGGGCCAAGATGAATACCGGCAATCGCCATCAGATGAAGATTTGTATTATTCCACAGGTCCGATGAATACAACTGGATGCATTCCCAACTCACGTCCCCTCCTTTCTGCATGGCGGAATCAAATAACAGGTGATCTGCATAATTCATATTATGCTCAAACACAACGCATGAATGCAGATATTTCAACTATTGGCGTGGTTAAAAATTTATTAATAGCACAGCTTGCATTGTTATTTATCATTAACGCATGGGGAAATTTTAACCCAAATAATGATAGGCGAAGAAATAGGGGGCCTAATTAATGAAAGGAACATGAGACCTAATTAAAGTTAGGCCAAGGATAATGGGTGATAAAAAATGCAAGTAAGCTTAACCGACGCTATCCATATCATGCTGTGTTATTACGTTTATGGCCGCGAGGAGGCTCATTCCCAGGCTATTTATTATAATGGAAAAGAAGAAGTAGAAAAAAATATTACGATCAGAATAGCAGAAGTTGCTCCTGTCATGCAAATTTTATTAAACCCTGCATTGGATACTGATCAAAAACTTGCAACAGAGTTTGAGCAAAACGAATCTGTATTGAAATTACCGCCAATTGTTCAAGAGGAAATTAAGAAAAGATTGTTAGACTATAAAAATAATATTTACGGGGATGTTTCAGTCAATAAACGGCCTGGAATTTCCTCTATAAAGTCACATGATCCTCAAGCGAATAAAAAACAACATAAACAAATAAAAAAACATGTTTCAAGATTTCTTTATTCCACAGAATTTCTTGATAATAGAAGTCGTTATGGCTTCAGCGTTAGGGGACTTTGGCCGAAACCTAGTGGCGCTTCTGCGGGGTGTATTACTTGTAAGCGTATTCAGTATCTTGGCGGTGAACAGGATTACGCTAAATTTTTTCATCGATGGATGATAAAAAATGGGCATGAAAATATAAAAATTTCACATCCGGAATATTATGTAACACTGACTAATGAAGTTTTTATTGGACTGTGTTATCGTCAACTCATTGGAGAAAATGCGCCTAAATTCAGAGCGGTAACACTCCAGGAAAAAGAGTATAACATTGGCAGTAAACTCATCACACCTATTGTTTTTTACTATAATTCAAGTCCAAGCCCAAGATTAATTACAAATCTAATACGTAATTTAGTGGCAAAATTTGTGCTAGGAATAAACGATATAGAATATAGATGTAGCGTTATAGCCCCAGGCGATGAGGATAAACTAATCAAGACGCTTAATTATGGGTATCAACACAGAGAGAACAGTTCTGAATTGTTCATGATAGATTTTGGTGATGCTCAAGGAGGGTATAATGTACAAACTTTAATAAATTGGAATAATATTTCAATTTTAAAAAATTTACTATCAAACTATGCTTTAACTGGTGAGCAGTTGACAGAACAATTGCTTATTTTAGCGAAAGAAGTATTCGGGAAAACACTCAATACTGACAATATCAAAGCAGATCATGTAGTGGGTGAGCTTAGGCAATTATGGGCTGTGAACCTCGATATTTTTCAAGAGTTAGCATCAACCTTAAGCTTAGAAAATAATGCTCAGAGCATTATAAAAAATCTTAGAGAAATTCAAGAAATAATTTTTTATAATCCAGTGATTTTTCCAGAAACACAATCCCACAAAACAGCACCATCATGGACACCGCAGTTTCTCCAGTCATATCTTAATAAACCATCGAATGAGGTAGGCAAAGTACTGGGGATGACGAAAACGACAATACGTCCATAAAATGGAAATAACTAATGCACATGCTGAATGCGAATGGTTAACGCAACTCCAATAAACGACACAGCAGCGGCTATGGCTAAATAAGCGCCAGGAATGGCGAGGTTTCCGGTTTGTTGAATAAAATACATTGCCATCATGGGGGCTGTTCCGCCGAACAATGCCATTGCTAAATTGTGGCTAAATGAAAGGCCGGTGCAGCGTACAGCCGGCGGATATAATCCAATCAATAACGCAGGAACCGGGCCAATGATCGCTGCTAAGAAAATAACGGTCACCGTTTGTGCAAAAAATGCAGGCGCTAATCCCATGCTAAATAAATGAAACAAAGGATAGGAAAAGCAAACCAAACCTAAACACCCGGCCATTATTACGTATTGTCGTTTAATGCGATCGCTTAAATGTCCGAATATCGGAATTAAAATAGCGAGTAAAATCATGTTAATTGTATTCATCCATAATCCCTGTTCCATCGTGAAATGTTGAAATTGAACAAAACTGGTTAACACAAATGTTGTCACAATAAAAAACCCAATGCCGACGATGCAATCAATGCTTAATGTTAATAAAATTAAATGCCAATAACGCGTAAACAAACGCTTTAATGGCATTTGTTCTTCGTGTTGAACGGCAGTTTGAATGCGCTGAAATACTTGCGTTTCACTGAGATTGCGGCGAATGTATATTCCCACGGCTGCGCCGATAAAGGTAATTAAAAATGGAATGCGCCAACCCCACTCATGAAAAGATTCTTCGGATAATAAAGATGTTGTAATAGTTGCAACAATCGAACCAATCAAAATACCCATGATGGCGCTGCACATGGTAAAGCTACTCATGAATCCGCGTTGATGAACTTCTGTATGTTCCGCGATAAACACCATGGAACTGGTAAATTCCCCGCCCATTGAAAAACCTTGCATGAATCGCAACAACATTAACAAAATTGGCGCCATAATGCCTATCACAGCATACGTAGGTAAGACACCAATTAAAGTGGTGGGCAACGCCATTAAATACAACGACCAGATGAGTGCTTGTTTACGCCCTGCCCTATCTCCCATATGTCCTAATACCAACGCACCTATCGGGCGTAACGCAAAAGCGGCGGCAAAAGCACCGTAACTGGCAATAATAGACGTGACGGGATCGTGGCTTGGGAAAAAATGCGCAGCTAAAATTCCAACAAAAAAACCGTACAATGCAAAATCGTACCATTCAATGGCATTGCCGATCATGCAGGCGATTACAACTCTTTTAAGCGATGTGGGCTGGGTCAATATGTACCATCTTGTTAATGATAAAATGTAGGGGTGATTTTATCATAAAATCGAGTATACTGGTTCGCCATGGATAAACAACTCCAACAAAGGCTGGCTTTCTGGGCAACAATTGCCGGTGTAATCCTATTCTCCTTTTTAACCCTTATCCCCTACCCGCTTTTTGTGCCTGATGAAGGGCGCTACGTTGAAATCCCACGAGAAATGATTGCGCAACAGGAATACATGATTCCCATGTTGAACAGCGTTATCTATCTTGAAAAGCCACCCTTGTTTTATTGGCTACAGACCGTTCCGTTGAAACTATTGGGTATTACTGAATTTGCGGGAAGACTTGTTTCGTCGCTATTAGGTTTGTTTTCCTGCGCACTGGTTTATTTTGCTGGCAGAAAACTATTTGATACAAAAACTGCGCTAATTTCTGCGGGTATTTGCTATTCAACCGTGATGATGTTTATCTTTTCCCATATCACATCGATTGATATGGTCGTTACCGCAACAATTACCCCCGCGTTATTTTTATACTTAATAGGAACGCAATATCCGCAAGGTTTAACGCGGCGATTATTATTTTATGGATGTTACGCTTTTATTGCATTGGCCGTACTGGCGAAAGGGTTAATAGGCTTCTTATTACCGGGTGCGATTGCCTTTTTATGGATTGACATTACACGTCAATGGCGGTTATTTTTAACCACCTATTTAATCAGCGGATTTGTTTTATTTTTAATTATTGTCCTTCCTTGGCACATCTACATGATGAATGCCATTCCGGAGTTTTTTGATTTCTATATTCTAGAGCAACAGTTTTTACGATTCTTTACCGATAGCGCGAAACGTGAACAACCCTTTTGGTTTTATATTCCGGTGATTATTGCCGGGTTATTTCCTTGGACCGTATTTACGTTGGCTGCGTTAATTAAACCAATTCCTGCTGCGCAACGTCATACCTATTTATTTTTAATGATTTGGGTTTGTGTGTTTTTAATATTCTTTTCCATTTCCAATTCAAAACTCGTTCCCTATATATTGCCTGCGATCCCACCCTTGGCATTATTAACGGGAAATCGAATCATGCAATTACAAAACAATAAATTATTGTGGCGCTTAACCTGGGGAATGTTTGTTGTATTGTCGCTTGCTTTGTTTGTAGTTCCATTTTTCATACCGGTGGAACAACCTGTTTGGATTTATGGACTCGCTTCTATTCCGCTTATTTTTGCTTTGTTAAGTTTTTACTACGTGAATCGATCGCATTATATCGGTGGTTTTGTATCGATTGCATTAGGCATGATGTTATTGGTTTCATCAGCGTTACCAATCTGGGCAAAACTTGATGATCAATCGGTCAAACCTCTAGTTAAAGTAATACTTGAACTTAAAGATGAAACCAGTGAAGTATTTTCTTATGGACATTATTATCAAGATTTACCGGTTTATTTGCAGGAAACCGTGAATGTAGTCGATCGTAAAGGCGAATTGTATTTGGGTACCACGTTGCGTGATACGTCTCATTTTATGATTAATCACGATGAATTTATTCAACGTTGGAACGAACCGGGTCATCGTCATTTTGTGATTATGAAAACTAAGAAATATAACGTGTTAAAAGAAAGTTCGCAGTTTGGTGGTAATGTCATTGCTAAAACATCACGAAATATTTTAATAGCGTCAGATAAATTCTAATTTTCTGCATCCGCTCTCTAACGTTCGCGGCTCTGTTTTATTATATACTCTCTCATATCATTCACTTCTTCTTCGCAAACTTCATGATCCATGACATATCGATGCCATTCAACGCGATAATTATTTTTTTCCAGCTCGTGCAAACCCACTTCACCGATCTTGTATTCAACCACTTCATCCAACGTTCCATGTGCTAAGAAAATAGGCGTATGTTTATTATTATCATGAGTATATTCCGGCAATTGATGATGCAATGGCAAATAACAGGATAATGCAATAATTCCCTTCAATGGTTTTGAATAGCTTAATCCGGCCAATAATGCTAAAACACCACCTTGGGAAAACCCAGCTAATATAATCTCGTTACTGTCAAACCCCGCTTTTATTTGATCATCAATTAACTCATGAATATTATCCCGCGCTTTATACATTCCCTCAACATCTTCTCGTTCAAATTTTTCAAGTGAATAAACGTCGTACCATCCTCGCATGACCATGCCGCCATTCAAGCTAATGGGGCGCATCGGTGCGTGGGGAAATACGTAAGATGTATCTTTCAATGCCAATGATTGAGCAATGGGCATAAAATTATAGCCATCCGCCCCAAGCCCATGAAGCCAAATAATTAACTGCTTAGGTTCTTTACAACCTATTGTTTCGTAATCTAATTTGCTCATATACATTCCAATTGAATATTACCTCGCATGATTATATACTGGGGCCATGAAACATCCTAGCTTATCGAGTCAAGTACAAAAATTAATCAGTGGATATCAACGCTTCAAAACCCAATATTTTGAAGAACGAAACTGCTATGAAGAGCTGATTCGCAATGGCCAACAACCCAAAACCATTGTTATTGCCTGTTCAGATTCGCGTGTTGACCCCGCTATTTTAACAGGATGTAAGCCCGGTGAACTCTTTGTGGTGCGCAATGTGGCCAATTTGGTGCCCCCCTATGAAGCAGATCTTCGCCATCATGGTACCAGCGCTGCTCTCGAGTTTGCCGTATTAAACCTACAGGTGACGGATATAGTTATCTTGGGGCACAGCCATTGCGGTGGCATTCGAGCCCTAATGGAGCATACGGCTCAAAATGCAGCCTTTAGCTTTATCACTGCCTGGATGGATATCGCTGAGCCTGCAAAGCGTGAGGTGCTTAAGCAGCATCCCCATTGCTGCCTCGATGAACAGGCGCATCACTGTGAAAAAGCCTCGTTGCTCGTTTCCCTGGAAAACCTTAAAACCTTTCCCTGGATCAATGAACGCATTGAAAATCAGCAGCTTGCTTTGCATGCTTGGTATTTTGATTTAACCACGGGTGTGATTGAAAGCTTCGAGGCTGAATCTAAAATTTTTATTCCATTAGAAGGATTGCTCCATGAAAACTAAAACTTTTCTACCCTTGTTAATTGTCTTAGTATTAGTTAATTTTTTAACACAAGCATGGGCAATGCCATTATCTTCACAAGAACAAACCGTCATTGATAACCTCTATAATACGAGAGATGCCAATAATCTCAGCGATTTGAGTATCAATTTACTATTAGCCGCGCAAACAGACAATCTTGAACATTACAATCAAATTCAGTCGGAAATGTCGGTATTGCTCGAAACTGACGAATTGACATCCACTCAAGCATGGATGATGGGACGAATGCTCGCCGCCGCTCAATTCATGAATGATAGTGATTCTCTCGAAAGATACAGCACTTTATTGGAAGCTCAAGCACCTAAAGAAAATGCCAATGACCCGATGGGAGTTTGGGCAAATGGTTATTTGCTTGAATATTATGCTTATAACGATCGAGAAAAATATGAAGACAATAAAGATGTTTTCTTAGATCGTGCGAATGCAGTAATTGCAAATCTCAGTCCTAGCGACAAAGATCGATTAACCATCATTGCTT
>CAYUEL010000106.1:0-6823 GCA_964443025.1 uncultured Gammaproteobacteria bacterium
CACTTCAGGTGTGACGACAGCAACAGGTGGGGGAGGGGGCGGCGCTTTAAATAACCATGAATACCCTAAATATCCACCTAATACAAACAACACCACGATCAATCCAACCGCAGTTTTTGATAACCCTGCTTTTTCCAAAACTTTAATGGTACATTGGCTTGAATAACGTTGTGCAGATTCTAAAACCGCATGGAAATCCAGCAGTGTTACACCATCAAAGTCACCGAGATTAACATCTGTGCCTAAACGTTGAATATCTTCCAGCGGTATCTCTGCACTCATCTCTGCTAAATTAGCAGCATAAATAGCCACTACCGTTTCAAAGTTTACGATAATATCGCCTTCAACGGATACAGCCCCATTTTTTACGGTACAAAGGTAATAAAGATCTTCGCCTGCTTCACTTTTTGCATTTGTTTTTGCGACGTAAATAAGATTGCTATAGGCATAAGATAAAATACCTGCCAATGATACTTGACCTTCGTATTCGGAACCTGCTAACGCAACTGTAGAAGGTAATTCAGGATTTTTATTAAGTTTAAGAAGACCATGCGTTAATTCCATTTCTTTTTGGAATTGCTGCACCTCATCGGTTGACGTAATGGCAAACCAATTCAGACCAACTGCATACTCTTTGCCATCTAAGATAATAATCACTGTATTATCGTCCGATAATATACGGTGTCACCACCGTAACCATAATCGTTCTGTCTGAATCCGTACCCTTTGCGCCACCGAGCGGCCAAAGCGAAGGCGCTGCAATACTTTTAACGCCGACTCGGTTATCCACGTCCTGGAAGCCTGATAGAATGACTGTTTGTCCTGGATTCAATGTCACTGATTCCATAAAGTTTTTACTTTGTACTTTGGGTAATTGGATTTGCGTTGATCCTTCCGTATCCTCATCACCGCCTACCGTAACAGATTGCATCTCCAACAATGTCGACAACGATATCGAAAGGTTTAATAAAATTTGATTGTCAGACAATATTTTCGGCGTCACCACCATAAAAAATCCGGTAATGATCGTGCCCGGTGTAAAGGAAACTTCCGTCGTAGAGGATTGATCGCTGACCGCACCGAACGTCACTTCTTTAATGTAGTCTTCGCGATCCACCACTTGCACAGGTGCCGGTTCACCGTTCACGGTGTAAACGGTCGTACCAATGACTTTGCTCGTGTCGCCTTGTTCCGATAACGCACGGAAAATTAAATTACCGGTTTCGATAATGCCGTCGTCTGTGTAAGTAACTTTAATCGTATCGGTAATCGTTGTTCCTATCGGCGATGCAATATCGCCAGAAGCAAATTCAAAACTACCCCCAAGCACATCGAGCACCGCATCCCAGTTAATGCCATAGTTCGCGGTATTATTGAGTCTAACATCAAATACATCGACTTTAACGGCGATTTTCTTCTTCGCACGATCGTTAATTTTATTGATGTAATCTTCAATTTTTTCCAACGCACCTGGAATATCGGTGACTGTAAGGTAACCCGCACGCGGATTGGAATTAACAGAGCCTTCAGATGTCAGCATATTTTGGATGGTAGTCATTGTATCATTCCAAGAATTACCTTCTTCATTTTTGTAATTAACTGTCATCACAGCGCCACTATTTAAATTCACGCCGGTATCACCCGCATCACTGATCGTGGATGACGATGAAATAATATTACTGAATGTGCTCACGCCCGGTAATACATCCAAGGAAAATACTTTGGTTTTAGTGCGATAAAATACGACCGTGTCGTGTTTATCATCAAATTCCCAATAAATATTAAAACGTGTCACCAAGCGCGTAATCAGTTGAGTCAATGTTCCCGCATATTGAAGATTTAACTTGATGTTGTTTAATAATCCAATGTTTGCGCTGATTTCAGAAGCACCAATTTGAACTGCTTCATAAACCAATTCGCCGCTTTCTCCGGCAGTCGCTGCTTCACCACCATCCCCAGTAGTAGTCGGTGCGCCGCCACTACTTCCACCCGAACCCGCTCCAGTCATATAGGCTAATGCATCGGGCGTGAACTTAAACTTAATACCTGTTTGTGCATAAATCTCAATTAAAATCTCAGGAAGGCTTTCTTCTACTGAAGATGAATATAAAATTCTTTCTTCAAAAACTTCGGGTAATACTACCTTTTTCTCTATCTCAAAAGAGTTTTGAGTGACGTAATAATCATTCTTATGTTCCACCAACGATTTTTGATCAACAATCTTCGATGTTTGATCATAATAATCTTCTGCGTTTGCGGCATCATGCGATAACTCTTGCTGAGTTTTTTGCATCGCAGGGTCGCAAGCCATAAGAACCAATGTCGCAATAAGTACGGCAAAAAATCGGTATGATTTTAATTGTTTCATCAGTCTCATCTTAAGTTCCCTTTATTATGGCACCACCGCCATGATGCTAGAATCGAACGTATTATCACGAATAACAACCACATTATTACGCATAAACTGCGCTCGTAATGGTTGATCTAAATTGCGCAACGTTCCCAGTAATTGATCAAGGGCGCCGCCTTCCATACTAAATTCACCAAAGACAACTGCCGGTGCAACCATGTTATAGTCGCGCTCGATGACCCAATACATTTTCCAATTGGCTTGTTTCGACCAACGTGCCACTGTCGTTTGCAACGTTTCGCCTTGTAACACGTAAAACACACGTGGCGCTTTCTGCGCTAAGGCTTGTGCTTCAAGTCTATCACTCGCAACGGCAATCATTTTATCTTGCTTATTTAATGCAATAAATCCATGGGGATATTCGAGTAAAACACCTTCCACTTGAAGACGCATTGGCAAACTGCCTTTGGGATTTTCTTGCATTGGCATATTATCTGCCACACGTAATGTGTAACGATCATAAATGCTTTCATTGAGTTCATCTAAGTCACGAATGAATCGAACGTTCATCGCGGTAAGAACATCGTATTGATCAGGCGCACCCAGCATTTGCGATAGGCTTCCTAACACATCTTGTGTGTTCATTGCATCGCCCGTGGTGGCTACAGCACGATTACTATTATCTGTTTCATCATAATAATCGCTGTATTCAATAGCTGCTTGTTGTGGCATACAAGAAAGCAAAGCAACAGTCAGTATAATGAATGCTGCGACATGTTTTGCTGTGATCACATTCCATTCCTTTTTCAATTACAAATTGACCCATTGTACCTGAAATAATAAGCTACATGAATCACTGTCAAAAATCCAGCAACTCTATCATTGCTTGTATGTCCCCGTATAAGGTTAAGCCTCATACTCACTTTTTTCAAGTTAATTAAGAATAACACAAAGGCACACCGTAGGGGTGCCAAATGCGGGGAAACCCTATCAATTATATATCTCTTTCCAACCGATAATTTGTGGTTTAGGTGGACCAGCGCCTGATACCGCTTCCATCGGTCTGTTAGGTATTCCTGTGGAAATGTCTGACCATTCGGTACCATTCCAATAATTGGCAGCGAGATCTCCTACCGCCCAACATTCATTAGCACCGATGCAAAAAATATCGTGCATGTCTTTATCTTGAACATTGGCATTGACATTAACGGTATCACGCGTCCAATTGCTGCCATCGAAATGCACAAACATCGGAATACCAAGGTTTCGACTACCTACCGCCCAACAATCATTGGATGCTGCACAAGATAACCCTCGCATGGCTACACTGGCAGGTACACCGCTCACGCCAAAACCGGTACCCACCCAACTGCTGCCGTTCCAATGCGCAAACGTGCCTTTATTACCGATCGACCAACAATCCGTACTACTTAAACAAGTAATACTATATAAGGCTTCATCCTGAACCGAAGCCGCTGGATTGATTTGCGTCCAACTGGTGCCATTGTAATAAACGAAGAGCGATTTACCTCCCACTTTATTACCCACGGCCCAACAATCATTCGACGCAGAACAATAAATATCATTGATGGTCCAGCCCGACACACTACCGCTGATAGGGGTCACATTGGTAAATTGACTCCACGTACCATTGTAATGAGCAAAGGTACCGGATTGTCCTGCCGCCCAACAATCTTGGAAACTGACACAATAAATTGCATACAGATGCGCACTCACATCTTGTGAGCAGACTTGTGTCCATACCGTACCATTCCATCGCGCAAATACCGTATCTTTGCTAGAGCCTGAACAAGAAGCCGGATCAGAATCTCCCACGAGCCAACCGTCCACAAATGATAAAATCGTAATATCATTAAAGTTAGCAACAGTAATACCGCTGCTCACACTATCCCAGCTCACACCGTTCCACGATTTATGGTTTACTGAAGCAGGCGCCACCAATTTTTGTCCCACTGCTTGTACCGCTTTGCTCACACCCGATACCGAACGTTTGATAATGCGTGTCGCCAAAGGCGATGCATTGGAAGGTACTTTACCCGTTGATTGCAAAATGCACATGTCTTGTCCGACGGGTGTGCCACTCACATGCGCAGTTGCGGTGGTGGTGACGGCTCCACGTGTGGCTCCCGTCAAACAGGGCGCTATGCCACCGCATGAACCTGCACTGGTGCTGGTGCCTGTGTAATTCACCACTTCACGATCAATCATCACGGAACCAACCGTTTCAAAACCGGTAATAGACGCGACGGGAATAATAGTAGTCGATGCATTAATCGTCGCAGATAATGTCGTATAAGGCGTGACCGCGGTTGCAATCACGGTAAATTGGCCCGGTCCAAAACTGACATCCGTTAAATCCACGTGTCCTGTTACTTGCGAACATTGAATACGCTGTGATACATCCGTACCTACCACACGAGTTAATGCCACTTGCATGCCGGCTTCTGCGACATACAATGCTTTTGTCGTGAGTTGTTGATCCGCACTCGAGCGCGAATTAACCACAAACACATACGCCGCCGTTGCAGCAATAAAGGCAATGGCAATGATTAAAATCACCGCACTCAACAATAGAAAACCGGATTGTTTTTTTAGTATGTTCATTGTTCACCCATTTCTTAACATCAGTGTTGCATGGTATGTTTGTCCAACCTGACCATCGCTGGTTATATTCGCAATAATCAACACATAACGTATGTTTGCAGGCACGCCGGGTGTAGTACCTGTTTTACTGTAATACAAAAAACTAAACGAACCAATATCATCGGCCAATACTTTGCTATTGCGTAACAATTGCGTGCCACTGAGCTGGTAATTCACCGTGTTACCATCGGCATCTTGAAAAATAAACTGCGTGGATGTGGCTGTAGTAATTTTATTTGGATCAGCCGTTCGTATTTCACGCTCCATTCGACTTAATGCCACGCGCGTTTGCCAAGCGATGGCATCTTGTTGTTCGGCTCCTTGAGATCCGGTGACACCCTGTGCAATCATCATACTCGACACACCCGCAACGATACCAATGATGATGATCACGATCACCAATTCGATGAGTGTAAAACCTTGTTGTTTAACGTTATAGGCTTTCATCGAATTTACCTACGATAGTAGTTAAGGTTGCAGTTCCTGTTCCTGTGACATTCACGGTAATCACTTTGTAATTCGTATTACCATTCCAATTGTTGTCAATGCTGGATGTCACCGTATAACCAAACGAATAAGCACCGGCGGCACACAATTCATCGGGAAATGACGCGGGTGCCGCACAAGGATCAAGAAAGGGTGTAAAACCATTTTGCTTGCGTTGCCCTAAAATAATTTCCATGCGTTGTTGCGCCAATACCAATGCACGATCCGTATCATCAATTTCATGTTCACTTTGCAACACCGCATCCAACCCCATGAATAAACCGGTCGCCGAAATACCAATGATCACAATGAACACGACTAATTCAATGAGTGTAAAACCTTTATTTCGAGAGCGTTCTATTTTCATGGTATGGTTACTCGACCTGTCTCAGGAGTAATACTGACCGTTTCAGTATCACTGCCACTGGTGAGTGTAATAGTAGCAGTGGTTGTTAATAACGTCCCCGGTGTAACGGCGGTTGAATAGGGTTGACCTAAACTATCAAACACAACAAAGCTGCTGGGTAAATTGTTACTCAACGTGATACCTGCTGGCATTGCCACAATGTTGGTATTCAATGTCGGTTGATTGATGGCGGTGGTACCATCCGCTTCCGTTAATGTGTATTGCGTACTGGAAAAATTCACTCGCGTGCGGGTGTTTTGTGTCATCGCTAAATGTTGCATGTAACGTAAATCACTGGCCAATCGTTTAGCTTGGTTATCGACTTTGATGGATTCCGTGGGGTTGCCTATCATCACCATCGTCGCAACAATGCCAATTAAGATCATGACTATGAGCAATTCGACCAGCGTAAATCCTTTATTAAATTGACGATAGTTCACACATTCCCCTTAGGTGCCTACGGCTACAAAACTGGCCGTATGCGACCCGTCACTCACCGTGCATGTAACGCGCGCATGTTGCGTCACAGCGATAGAACTTACAGTATAACCCACCGGTAACGAATGTCCCGCCGGCAAGCCCTGTACCACACTCGTGCAATTGGTGACTGCAAACGCATTGGGCGAGCCCGAGAGTGATAACGAATAATTTTTGGCTGATGCCGTATTGAGTGCTTCGGCTACAGAATTAACATTGGCTTGATCAGCATTGGAGGTTGCATCAAAGAACTTAGGAAGTGCAATGGCGACTAAAATGCCCACCAGCATTAATATGAATAGTATTTCCGTTAGGGTAAATCCTCGCATAGCGGATGCCATACGAGGATTTAGACAATACCTACCAGGAGAGACATTAAACAATGCTCGCCTCCTTGTTGAGGCCTACTACCCAGTCGTTATGGGGTATGACCGCTCACA
>CAYUEL010000107.1:0-6779 GCA_964443025.1 uncultured Gammaproteobacteria bacterium
CACCTGCGGGCCTGATTTCAAGGTATAAACCCATACCATCTGTTAGCTTATAAGGCTTTGCTTTGGGCAAAGCTTTTTTAATTTTAGCGTCACTGAGTTTCATAAAGTGGACCCCCATAATATCAATATCCATTTTCTAAAAGGCCCTGTAAAAGGCCCCAAAATGGGCCTCAATACGGGTGGACCTTTATAGTGTCCCATGGGGAGTATATCGCGTTAAGTGGTTGTTTTTCAATAGCTTATTGGGGGTCTGTGGAGCGCTATGGTGTTGCTGTTGGCGGAGAGAGAGGGATTCGAACCCTCGATACGGGGAGTACCCGTATACACACTTTCCAGGCGTGCGCCTTCAGCCGCTCGGCCATCTCTCCGATGGCACAAGGGTAGCGGATATTCGTGTGCAGGGCAAGCGTGTTTTTAAGGCGGGGGTTTCCCTATTCAGATTGCTCTTTCTCGTAATTCTTTTCAATATCATAAATCGCACAATTATCATTTTGCGGATTATTGGGATCGCACAAATCTAATTCAGGATCATAGATCTCTGTTTCAGGATACAAAAAGGGTTGCGTAACATCGTTTACATCTTGTTTATTTTCTATTCTATTATCTTCAGGCCTAACATCTTCAGGTATTGAAATGTTTCCTATATCTCCCCCATGCGCTCCGCCACCGCCGCCGCCTCTAGCCATGGCTACATTATTCAACAAGAGCATAAGCAGGCTCAAATAAAGCCAAGATTTCACTGACATGTCCCCTTCCTTTTGCTTGTCCGCTGATTTGCCTGGATACAGGGAAGCTTAACAACCTTGCCCCGGTATAAGTTTTACGCGTAAATGGCGTATCATGATTAGAGATTAGCACAATCACCCCTTTTTTTGCCAATTTTTTTGCCATTTTCGCCAACTCTTCATGTTGCGCTTGCGTAAACCCATCTTGAGAATATTCTGTAAAATGTGCAGTATTTGATAAGGGTACGTAAGGTGGATCTGCATAAACAACTGTATCTCTATTTACTTTGTGCAACACACCTGTAAAATCATTGCACATAAATACTGCACGTTTGGATTTCTCGTAAAAATATTTCATTTCCTCTTTAGGAAAATAAGGCTTTTCGTATCGGCCAAAAGGTACATTAAAATAACCTTGCTGATTGTATCGACACATGCCATTAAAATCATGCCGATTAAGATAAACAAACAATGCGGCACGTTCAGCCATATCAACGGATGCGTTAAACTTTTCGCGCAGTAAATAAAATTGCTCAGGTATATTGTTTTCTTGAATAAAAAATGATTCCGTATAATCAATAAAAGCATTTCCCTCTCGCTGCAACGTATTATAAAGATTAATTAAATCTTTATTGCAATCATTCAATACATACTCATCAAAATTTGAATTAATAAATACCGATCCCGAACCCACGAATGGTTCAAGCAAACGTTTATTGCGGGGCAACCATGCTAGGATTTTACTCAACAAACGGTATTTGCCACCTGGCCACTTTAAGAAAGCACGTTTATACATTGTATTAAAATTTGAAATGCGTTAAAATTCTGTTACAAGAAACAGATAATAACACAGGATCTCTCTTATGCAGGATCTTTCTTTTGCAGTCACATATGTTAGCGAACTTCTCAATAGTGCAATACGTCAGCGCGCATCGGATATTCATTGCGACCCATTTGCTGAATCTATTCGGATCCGCTTTAGAATTGATGGCTTGTTACAAGATTATCATTCACTTCCTTGTGCACATTATCTCGCTATTATTGCACGTTTAAAGACACTTGCAGCTTTAGATATTGCGCAACAACGCTTGCCTCAAGATGGTCGTTTTCATTGGCAACAACAACATTTTCGCATTCATACATGCCCTAGTCTGCATGGTGAAAAAATGGTCATACGATTACTTCCTGCATTGGAACAACAACTTTCATTGGATAAAATTGGTTTATTACCCACACAGTTAACCTGTGTAAAAGATGTACTCACAAAACGATCGGGAATTATTATTGTAACAGGTCCAACGGGAAGTGGAAAAACCATGACACTTTACGCTTGCCTTCAATTCCTAATACAACAACCGTTGCAAATTATTACTCTAGAAGACCCCGTCGAAATTGCATTACCGGGAATTAGTCAAATTCCCGTACGAAAAGACTTTAGTCTCGCTTATGCGGATTTATTGAAAGCCATTTTACGACAAGACCCTGATGTGATTATGATCGGTGAAATACGTGATAACGAAACAGCACATGTTGCCATACGCGCAGCATTAACGGGGCATTTAGTACTTTCGACCTTGCATACGCCTAATGCAATGGGTTGTATCCAACGGTTACATCAAATGGGAATAGCATCTTACCATCTAGCCGATAGTTTAAATCTTGTAATAGCACAACGACTGGTAAGAATGCTTTGTCCAACCGGCATGCAGGGTCGAACAGGTCTATTTGAATGTTTAACATTAACGCCCAATATGCGTCATTTGCTTCAAGATGAAGATTGGCCTACACGTATTCAATTGCCTGAAAATTTTATTTCTATGCGTGATGCAGGATTAATCAAAGTAAAAGAAAACATCACCACAGAAGAAGAATTGCGAGATGTATCATGAAAAAAGAACAGCTTTTTTTAATGCTGAATGAATTGCGTTGCCTATTATCCAGTGGTATTCACTTATTAGCCGCGTTAAATTTACTGGCGCACCTTCGTATATTAAAACCATCACGCGATCATATTTATTATTGTATTCATTTGATTCAACAAGGAAAAACATTATCTCAGGCTTTGCATACGCAAGCACCTCGAGTTGTAACGGCATTTATTGAATGCGGCGAAGCATCCGGACAATTAGATAAAAGTTTGTCACACCTATGTGATTGGTTGCAATCACTTCAAGAATTTCAGCGTTCCGTCAAACAAGCGTTGTTTTATCCCGCCGTTGTTTTGTTATCGAGCCTATTGTTATTATTGCTCATGTTGTTGTATATCGTTCCACAGTTTGACGCGCTTTATCAACAATTTCAGGCACCTTTGCCTGCTAGTACTCAATGGTTACTGGATGCCTCAAAAAAAGCACCTTTATGGTTCATTCCCATTGCGATCATTTTAATCAGTGTTTCAGCCACTATTATCTTACTTGTGCGTTGTAACACAGAGGCACGTTGGTATCTCGAACGTATGATGTTGTTATTGCCTATTATCGGTGGCGCACTATTAGATTATCAACATGCTAAATTTTGCCGGTTATTGCATTTGTTATTAGCATCAGGAATACCTTTAACCGAAGGATTGCATCTTCTTTGTAAAACCAGTCGATGCGTAACATTACAACAAGCAGTGCAACGAGCGCGTCAATCCATCTTGCAAGGACAAGACTTTCAACAATCGCTCATGCAAGCAAATTACTTTGAAACCTATTTAAGCGATCGTATTCGTCTTGCAGAACAATCAGGCAAACTAGATATTACGTTAGAGCAGTTAGCCAACTATTACAATGCCCGACTTAAATCACGCCTCGATCGTTTCAAACAGTTTCTTCAACCCGCTGTGATATTATTCTTGGGATTGTTAATAGGCATTTGGCTACTATTATTATATTACCCGCTTTTACAGTTGGGGTACGCCGTCTAGGAAATACTTAAGGAATACAATGCAGCAGCTACAAAACTATGTTTTTATCCTCTTGGAAACTTTGCAACAACCCATCATTTTTTATGTCTTTATAGGTATCTTGGGATTAATCGTCGGCAGTTTCTTGAATGTCGTTATTTACCGCTTGCCCAAAATGCTGGAACGTGAATGGTACCAACAAAGTGTTCATTATTTACTTGAATTAAAAAACCAAGGTTACAATCTGTCTGATTATGATGTCGAAGATAAAACCGTGGAAATTACCGTTCATACACGTGCACATCCCAAACCCATCCTGCCATTTAATTTATTTTTACCGGGCTCGCATTGTCCGCAATGCCATTCCCCTGTGGCTGCCTGGCACAATATTCCCTTATTAAGTTATATATTATTGCGCGGCCGTTGCGCTACCTGTGAAAATCCCATTTCACCACGCTACCCTATCATTGAATTAGTCACTATGTTGTTATCGTTGGTAGTGGCTTATTATTTTGGCTTCTCTATTCAGACATTCGCCGGTTTAATCTTCACATGGTTACTCATTGCGCTTGCGATAATCGACATGGAAACACAATTATTACCTGACACCATGACTTTGTTCGGCCTTTGGTTGGGTTTATTATGCAGTTTATTTTACGTATTTATTTCACCTCAACAAGCCATCATCGGTGCTATTGTAGGTTATTTGTCATTGTGGCTAATCTATTGGATATTTAAATTTTTAACCCACAAAGAAGGCATGGGATACGGTGATTTCAAACTATTTGCGCTGGCAGGCGCGTGGATGGGTTGGACATCATTACCGTTAACTATCTTTATGGCATCATTAACGGGTGCCATTTGGGGTATCGCCGCTTTATTATTAGGTATTAACCAACGTGAAAATCCTATTCCTTTCGGCCCATTCTTAGCGTTAAGCGCTTGGTTAAGCTTTGTTTTTGGTGATCAAATTGTGAGTCTTTATTTACATTGGATATATTAATTAATATGCTGATTATCGGATTAACAGGTGGTATTGGCAGCGGCAAGAGCATGGTGGCCGCAATGTTTGCAAGTTTAGGCATTGGTATCGTTGATACAGATGTTATCGCGCATGCATTGGTCAAACCAGATGGCCCCTGTTACGACATGATTATTGATCACTTTGGTCGTGATGTTTTACGCTCTGATGGTACCTTGAATCGCCCCTGGTTGCGCGAACTTATCTTTCAAAACCCCGATGAAAAACGTTGGTTGGAACAACTATTGCATCCGTTGATTCGCGATGAAGTGTTAAAAAATATTACAACATTGTCATCGCCCTATTGCCTCGTCGTTATTCCATTGTTAGCAGAAACCTATGATGCGGGTGCGTACCGTTATCTTAATCGCATTCTGGTTATTGATTGTACTATTCAACAACAAATTGAGCGTGCCATGAAGCGCGACAGTTTGAGTAAGGACATTGTCGAATCCATTATCAATGCACAAGCCAAACGTGGCGAACGGCTCAAGCTGGCGGATGATATCATTGAAAATGACAAAGATATTGCGCATGTCCGCGAGCAAGTAGCGCTGTTGCATAGAAAATACTTGGCATTGAGCGAGTCAGTGCTATAATTTGCTTGTCTTATTGCCTCGAGTATTAATCAAGAGTTAGCTGGATGTCACATATCATTTACGAACAACCGCTTAATGAGCGCATGCGCACACTGCTTCGGCTGGAACATTTATTCCAACAGTTGCGTCATTCTATTGAAGGCACGAGCGATTGGGATAATCGCAAAGCCATCACCAGCATGATCGACATTCTTAATTTATTCGAACGCGCTGATCTTAAAACAGAACTCATCAAAGAAATCGATCGCCTTATTAGCGCCCTTGAAAAGCTTCGCGAGCAACCTCATGTCGATGACGAACGTCTGGCAACAACACTGGAAGATTTAAAACGATCGTATCAAGTCATTCACACCATTCCCGGACGGTTGGGTGATAAACTTCGACAAGAAGAATTAATCAATCTGGTAAAACAACGCATCGCCATTCCCGGCGGTAGTTGCAGTTTTGATTTACCTGCGTTGCACTTTTGGTTATCTCAAGATCTTTATGCGCGCAAATCACAATTACTCACATGGTCATCTGAATTTAAATACATTGAAGATGCTGTAACCTTGCTGCTCGAGTTAATACGCAGCAGCGCCTACCAAGAAGATAAAGTTGCCGCCAATGGTTTCTTTCAAAAATCATTTGAATCGCAAAACCCATGTCAATTAGTACAAGTGAAATTAAATGGTGCGCCGTTTTTTCCTGAAGTCAGTGGTGGAAAGCATCGTATTAGTATTCGCTTTTTAAGTACGGATAACACTAATAGGCCTATACAAGCACAACAAGATATTAACTTCGCGCTCGCTTGTTGTGTGATTTGATTTTGATGTAACACTCAATTCATCTCTTGAATATATAATTGTTGCAACCGATGTAATTCATCGCGCGTACGTGCCGCGTCTTCAAATTCAAGGTTCTTCGCATGTTGATACATTTTTTGTTCTAATTCTTTAAGCTTTTTACCCATATCTTTTGCAGGAATCTTTTCAACATCCAATAAAGGTGTTTTGCCACGTTTATTACCACCAGGCGCATGAGCCAACGCGCCTTCCATAATATCCGCGATGGATTTCTCAATAGACTTCGGTGTAATACCATGCTTTTCATTGTATTCCATTTGTGTTGCACGACGTCTTGACGTTTCATCCATGGCACGTTGCATGGAATTCGTCATTTTATCGGCATATAAAATGACTCTACCACGAATATTTCGTGCCGCACGTCCCATGGTCTGAATAAGCGATCGTTCCGATCGTAAAAACCCTTCTTTATCTGCATCAAAAATAGCAACCAGAGATACTTCTGGCATATCCAAGCCTTCACGCAACAAGTTAATTCCTACTAATACATCGAATTTACCCAAACGTAAATCGCGAATGATTTCGACACGTTCCACGGTATCAATATCCGAATGCAAATAACGTACACGTACGCCATGTTCCGCAAGGTATTCCGTTAAATCTTCCGCCATGCGTTTTGTTAATGTGGTAATCAATACGCGATCACCGATCGCGGCAAGTTGATTAATTTCTGATAATACATCATCCACTTGAGAACCCACG
>CAYUEL010000108.1:0-6692 GCA_964443025.1 uncultured Gammaproteobacteria bacterium
CTACTGCACTAGCTGTTTTTCTTTGGTCCAAAGATGCAGGATTAGCCTTGATTATAGGTGTTTCCATGGTTCTTTCGATGATCATTGCAGCAATTTCTGGTGCATGCGTTCCATTGGTGTTAACAAAGCTTAAACAAGATCCCGCTCAATCGGCATCGATTATTTTAACCACCATCACTGATGTATTTGGATTTTTCACTTTTTTAGGAACAGCAACAGCCTTTTCTGGGTTGTTGTAATATTAGGGGGGAAACTATGGAAATGGCTAAGGATTTAGGATTAGATAATAGCAAGCCTCTTGTGGTTGCTAATCGATACGGCATTATCACCCATGTTAATAAAGAGTTTGAAAAGTTATTTATGTGGGAACTTAATGATATTGTTGGTCAGCCCTTGTTGGTTATTATTCCAGAACATTTGCGTGATGCACACAACCTAGGGTTTTCAAGGTTTATTACAACAGAAACTCCAACTTTATTAGACAAACCCCTTAATCTTATGGCGGTTAAAAAGAATGGCGAACAATTTAATGCCCTTCATCTCATACGAGCCATTAAAGACGCAGATGAATGGGTTTTTTGCGCCAATATTTCCCCACAAAATGCAGGTGAATAACGATGGTTGAAAATCCTCAAGCTCATCTTAAACAAATGCAAAATACCCTGGGCAAGTTCGACCAGGCATTGGGTTCAATATCTGAGTCGTTAATTTGGATCAATGAGCAAGGTTACATCGAATGGTGTAATGCTGTTTTTGTTCAATTATCGAGTCAACTGCGCGTTCAAGTTTTGGGAAACCTGGTTGATCATATTATTTCAGTGTCAGATGAAAATGGACCCGTTTCTATTTTTGAATACATAAAAAAATCTGCCTCATCTAATAAAACACAAATCGTTACATTCTTAAAAGATAATAATAAAATATTATTAGAAATAGATGCAAAAAATGTAACATCACAAGATAATAAAATGTATATCATTGTTGTATTAAGCGATATCACAGAAAAGCAAAAAATGCTTTATGATTTAAAATTAAAAGATAAGGAATTAACGGATCTTTCTAATTACTTGAATGACATTGTTCAATCTATATCAAACATGCTTATTGTGACCACGAATGACTTTATTATTAAGCTCGTTAATAGAGCAACTTTAGCTACGTTGGGTTACCGATCTGAAAGCGAGTTAATTGGGAAAAATTTAGATAGCATATTGGTTCAACCTGGTAAAGTGTCGGAACCGATTGAGACTCATTATAAAAAATCTGATGGGACATTAATACCCGTTATTTTTTCATCGACCCTATTGAAAAAATTGTCATCGCAATCTGCTGATATTGTTTGTGTGGCGCAGGATATTTCTGAACTTAAAAAAGCTGAAGAAGAAATTGTTTATCTTGCATCGCATGACGTTTTGACCGACTTACCTAACCGAGCTGAATTTGAAAAATTGCTCTCAAGGGAAGTGACAAGACAAGTACGTTATAAAACAAAAATGGCCGTTTTATTCATCGATATCGACAATTTTAAACACATTAATGATTCCCTCGGACATGAGATTGGCGATCTGGTTCTGGTCGAGGTCGGAAAGCGTTTGAAAACCGCAACTCGTGACAGCGATATGGTAGCGCGTCCTACACAAATGGAGCATTTTATTGGCCGTCTAGGTGGTGACGAATTTGTAGTCTTATTAACCGATTTAAAAGATGAAATTGATGCGGCTGTGTTTGCAAAACGCATTATATCTGATTTTAGTGAATCATTTTTTGTAAACAACTTTGAACTTCACGTCACATTAAGTATCGGTATTGCATTAAGCGCTTATGCGGGTCAATCCAGTGATGAACTTATTAAAAACGCAGATATTGCAATGTATCATGTTAAAAAACGGGGTCGTAACAATTTTGAATTTTTCACAGAGTCTCTAAATGAAATATACAAGAAACGATTGGAATTAGAAACGGGATTACATATTGCATTGCAACAGCATCATTTTCACCTTGTTTATCAACCACAATATACGTCTGATGGAGGCATTATCCGTGGCGTTGAGGTGCTATTACGATGGAGCAGCCCGCACTTAGGCGAGATTCCTCCTGCCACATTCATTCCTGTTGCTGAGAAGTCAGGTCTTATTGTTCCCATTGGGACCTGGGTTTTAAGAGAAGCCTGTGTTCAATGCAAGCGCTGGGAATCATCAGGTCTTTTCAAACAGGGGATGAAATTATCCATCAATGTATCTCCCTATCAACTGATACACGATGAGTTTATTAAATCCATTCACACTATTTTAGCGGAAACAGGATTAAGCGCCTCATTGCTTGAATTTGAAATCACCGAAACAGCACTCATGACCGAATTAGAAGGATCAGAAAATGTATTAAATGAATTAAGAAATATAGGGATTGATATTGCAATCGATGATTTTGGCACAGGTTATTCTTCGTTGGCTCGAATTAAAGAATTACCCATTAATACGCTGAAAATTGATAAATCCTTCATACAAAAACTATCTTTGGATGCCGATGATGCCGTTATCGTTAAATCTATCATTGCTTTATCTAAAGCATTAGGATTAACCGTTGTTGCCGAAGGTGTCGAAGAAAAAGGACAAGCGTCCTATCTTCACGATAATGGCTGCGAATTAATACAGGGGTTTTATTATTCCAAACCCCTCACCCCCATATTGCTCGAAAAGTTATTAAAATCGACTGACAAGCGTTGATGGATATTATTCTCTCTTGATATAGCAAGTAAAATACCTTAGAATGTGACTTCCTTACCCTACCGTCGGAAGTACTTTAATATGCCACGACAAGAACCCAGCTTATTTGAACGCGCTAAAACGGCTTCTTTTAACTTACTAGGAAAAACGGCTTCGTTTTTAAAGAACACCATTCGATTTGAATACGCACTATCCTCTCTCATTCTTTTAATCAGTAACAGAAGGTATACATCTTCCATCACTCAAGTTGTTCATCACTATAACCAGAACCCCCAAGCCGACTCTCTTTCTAATTTCTCTCTACCTGTTGATATGCTTATCAACACCTTTTTTGTTGCTTCCTATATTGTTTTACCACAAACGCTCTTTAGAGCATTTTGGTTCAACTATATACCCGAGAAGCCCGATCCCAATTCATCTACCGCTGCATTAGAAGGGTATAAATTCACTTCTTGGGTATTTTACAATATTCCCAAGCTCATCGTGTTGATGCAATTTATAGTTTACTCTACTAATGTGTATCACCTTTTTACAACGGATCTGCCAGAAGAACAACGTGCACTCATCAAAGCAAACGTGTTCTTTTCGCTTGTACATACATTCGGTGCTTACTGGCAATCCAATCGATACAAGGATCAAGCTGAATTAAAACAGTTATTAACTGCCACAAAAACAATTGCTGATAACATTACAGCGGTTGTAAATAGCTTACCCGAGAATACTATAAAAGCCGAAGTCATTGAGGAATCCCATGAAGGATTTACTGTTCACATGATTAAATTAACGTTGACGAACTCAACTCATTACGGTGCAGTCTCTGCTTATTTAAAAGAAGCAATGATCGCACACGATCTTCATTGGCCAATCATTCATAACGAACAACCCAATGCTAACGAAAATGTTATTTATATTGTGCCTTTTGCAACACAGAAGAAAGATTTAGGCCAACGTTTGAAAACAATTTTTGACGATAACTTAAAAAGTTGCATGGGCATCATCCCTCCTCGACCTACTGCACCTTCCCAACGTTCTTCTTCTTCCACAAGTCATACTATTGCTCGCAACTTTGTTGGTGGGAATAACCCTAACCCGGTTCCTAGTACAGGGAATCGCCGCTACGTGATCACGTAACTCAACAGATAAAATCCAGCTTGATATAGCAAGTACAATACCTTAGAATGTGACTTTCTTACCCTATCGTGCGTTTTTCTCCACTCTAGCGAAATGGCCTTTTTGGATTACTACGTCTGCCCTCACTCTTTTTGCTGTTCTTTCTAGGCTTGCGCCCTCAATATTCATAAAACCTTTTTACAACGGCATACCTCGTGCAGAAGAGCGCTCCACTCACGATGCAAACATAGAGGTGTTGGAAGGGTACATCAATGCAACTTCAAAAATTTCCTCGATCAACTGGAATGTGGCATTGGTTAATATAGCGTGCATTACTTATATAACTCTAGATATAGCGCTCAATGATACACCCCATGAAGATCGCAAAATGCGTCAAATGCAGCAATTTTATTATTTCATGGATCTCGTTGGTTTCTTCTTCCAACATTATACACATGCTCATCAAGCCGACCTGAAAAAAACTTTAGTTAATGCAAAAGTCGTTGCCAACACGATTAATAACCTTGTTAATGGCTTAGAAAGCAATGTTATCAAGTGCACAATAGTAGAAAAATCTTATAAAGAGTTTAAAATGCCCATCATAAAATTAACGATTCATGATCCATCTAAATATAACGCTATTTGTAACTACTTTTACAATCGTCTTTACGAACATGATTTATTACGTTGGCCTGTTTTCTTTAACAATACTGATCGTAATGATTCCAACGCCATCTATATTGTTCTTTTCCCCAGCCAAAGCACAAGCTTAGAGAAATATTTAAATATTACATTTAATAGGGATTTAAGAGAGCACATTGCTGGCGTTCCTAATAACATCCCAGCTAGACCACCTGCACCGCTTCACTCTAACACATCTGCAACTGGGGTTCCGAGTGCTCGCAACTTCGTTACCAGAAACCACCCCGCACAACCACCCCTCATTATCGGGGAAAACCAACAAAATGGATGCACCCCTCAATAGTATCTCACTGGACGACACCCTTCCGATCTGCTACATTATGGCAATAATACTGTTTATGGGGATCATTAGGTTGCAAAAAATTTGAACACAATCTAAAACCCCTGCTATAGTAAATAATACCATTAAGAATAAGACAACAAGAAGAAGAACAGGAGAATGACATGCAGCAGCAGCACAAGCAGCAGGCTTTTACGCTTGTAGAAATAATGATCGTGGTCGCCATTATTGGTATTTTAGCGATGATCGCCATTCCGGCTTACAGCGATTTTACAGTTCGCAGCAAAGTATCGGAAGGGTTGAGTCTGGCTTCAGGCGCTAAGACATCCGTAATGGAATATTACATGACGCAGGGGAAATGGCCCGTGAATAATACCGTTGCAGGATTGCCACATGCCGAAAAAATTCAAGGCGACTTTGTTCGCAGTGTGAGCATTCAGGATAATCAAGTGGTTGTCACCTTTGGTGATGGCGCCGGGTTGGATCTCACTGGCAAAGCGCTGGTGATGGCCGCCGACGACAAAGAAGGTTCAATCGTTTGGTCCTGCAAAGCGGGTGATATCGAAAACAAATACCTGCCACCTAATTGCCGTAATGAAAGCGAGGTTCAATTCAATACCGTATTCTAATAACTATAATACTATACCTTCACACACTACTAGCCCAGCCCCGTAACAGGGGCTTTTTTTTAATGCCCGTCATTGCGAGTCTCGCAGAGGCGAAGCAATCCACACTTGACTAGAATGGATTGCTTCGCCTCTCGGCCTCGCAATGACAGCATGGGAACATATTGACGCCCCCTCTCTCGCCCTATAAGATGGTGGGCTTATGTCCGGTAAACTATTCATTAAAACTCATGGCTGTCAGATGAACGAGTACGACTCGTCCAAGATGGCTGATTTACTCCTCAAAAGCCACGGGTTGGAACTGACAGATACCCCTGAAGGTGCTGACGTTATCCTCTTAAACACCTGCTCGATTCGTGAGAAGGCTCAGGAAAAGGTATTTTCCGAATTGGGTCGTTACCGTAAGCTTAAAGACAGAAACCCTAATCTCGTGATTGGCGTGGGTGGGTGTGTTGCCAGTCAAGAAGGCGAAGCCATTCGCCACCGGGCACCTTACGTGGATATGGTTTTTGGCCCACAGACATTGCATCGCTTACCCGCCATGTTGAATAACCTGCATCAGGGACCGGTGGTGGATATCTCTTTCCCTGAGATCGAAAAGTTTGATAACCTCCCCGCGCCTCGGGCCGAAGGTCCTACCGCTTATGTGTCGATCATGGAAGGTTGTAGCAAATATTGTACATTTTGCGTGGTGCCTTATACGCGCGGCGAAGAAGTATCACGCCCCTTTGATGATGTCATTGCTGAAATTGTTGCATTGGCCAATCAAGGTGTTTGTGAAGTGAACTTGTTAGGACAAAACGTGAACGCGTACCGTGGCACAATGCACGATAATACTATTGCAGATTTAGCGGTATTAATTCAATTTGTTGCAGCGATCGATGGTATTGAACGCATTCGTTATACCACGTCACATCCTGTTGAATTTTCACAAGCATTGATTGATACATATAAAACCGTGCCACAATTAGTGGATCATTTACATTTGCCAATACAAAGTGGTTCTGATCGTATACTTGCTTTAATGAAACGGGGTCATACGGCATTAGAATATAAAAGTAAAATTCGTAAATTACGTGCACTTCGTCCGAACATCAGTTTATCCAGTGATTTTATTGTAGGATTCCCCGGCGAAACCGATAAAGATTTTGAAGACACCATGAATCTTATTCATGAAATGAATTATGATCAAAGCTTTAGTTTTATTTACAGCGCACGTCCTGGAACACCTGCAGCCGAATTACCTGATAC
>CAYUEL010000109.1:0-6547 GCA_964443025.1 uncultured Gammaproteobacteria bacterium
GAGCGGACGGGACTCGAACCCGCGACCCCCGGCGTGACAGGCCGGTATTCTAACCGACTGAACTACCGCTCCGCGTGTATGGTGGGTGGTGAGGGATTCGAACCCCCGACATTCGCCTTGTAAGGGCGACGCTCTACCAACTGAGCTAACCACCCGATGTCGTAGAGTCGGTATTCTATCGTAAGGTTAAATAAAATGCTAGCGGTGTGATGAAAGCTTGAGTTTCTCTAATCTCTGCGAGATTAGCCGAATTATGCGGAGAATAGAGAGATTAATCTCCGCAAGATCCAAGAAAAACCCCCGCCTCGCTTCGCTCGTCAGCCCCCTTTTAAGGGGGCTGGTGTATTTTGTAGGAACTGCCCGGCTTAAATGGGGCAATATGTATTGTGAGGCAGCCCCCTTTTAAGGGGGCGGCTGAGCAGCATCGCTGCGAAGCGGGGGTTTTTTTTCCGGATGCTCTACTCTTCGTCGTTAAGAGCGTCTTTAAGAGCCTTGCCAGCTTTGAACTTAACCACTTTAGCTGCAGCAATCTGGATGGTCTCGCCTGTTTGAGGATTACGCCCAGCACGCGCAGCGCGGTCACCCACAGAGAATATCCCAAAACCAGGAATCGTCACTGGTTCGCCTTTAGCAAGGGTTCCAGCAATGGCTTCAAGAATTGCATCAACCGCACGTTGTGCATTAGTCTTGGTTAAATCAACCGTTTCAGCAATGTGATTAATCAGGTCTGTTTTGTTCATTATGTATGTCTCCCGTACAACAGTTATTATGCATGTAGGGAGACTTTATACCGCTATTTTTGAGTAGGTGTCAAGGATTTTGTATTACCAGGTGTGCTGCTAGTCGTAACTGTTGTAAGCTGTTGTTGGTGTCTATTACGGTAGGGCATCAAATTAGCATTATCAGGTGTCTGATCCGCTGACTGTTGCTGCTTTTCTTTATGAGTCATATCGTTATTATTCACAGGTAAAACAGACATCTCAATACTATTATCTTTATGTTGATGTTGATTCATCAATTTTGTCACTACTTGATAAGCTAATACGCTCACCATGGTTAACCCTATGACACCCGATACAATCATTCCTATTTCACTACCTAAAAACGAAGCAATTGTACCCATCAGATCCACGCCACCGCTTGCGGTACTCGACGTACCCATATCAGCGACCATAGAAGCTGCTGAATTAGCATCATCAGGGTTTTTCGTAAAATCAGGTATCATCACACCCGCAAGAACAAAAACGCTACCAACGAACATTTTTCCCAATACTGTGAACAAAGCTGCGCGCTTCTCTTTATCCATTGGGTTAGATTCGATATTAGATTCGCTACTAGCTTCTTTATTTAAAAAGGCACGCCATATCAAATGGAGGAGCTGGGATACGCCATAGTATACCATCCATAAAAACCCTGTTGGATCTGCTTGGGTGAATAAAAGACCCGCTCCGAAAAGTACGGTAGCAACCGCTGCAACTTTAAGTTCACTCTTTACAAAAGATGCCCAAGAAAAAGTACTATCACCTGCCATCATAACACCTCAAAAGTTATACTAAGCTATCGAATTAAAAACCACGCCTTCTAAGCATATCGTTAGTATTGCGCAGCTCGCGTTGAGTATCTTGATACTTTTTTTCACGTTCACGGGCTTCCCGCTCACGTTTTTCAGATGTCCCTTGAGGGTCCATGTAATTTTGAAAGGATGTGGGTTTGAGCGTATGCGTATACGAAGAAGAAGGCAGCGGTCCAGGGGGGATCTGACCGATTATACCACCTACACCAGCGGGATATACTGGAGAAGCCGCCGGGGTTCTGCTGGGCTTTGGGAGGAGTAGCAAGAACAACAAGAGCAGCAAGCGGATTCAATGCTACAAGAAATACCCCAACTACTTTAACGACAGCTTTTAACAACTTACCTAATCCCATATTACACCTCTTTCATGAAAAATCAGACCATTCCATGTTATGAAATTATTGATTAAAAAGCAACCAATGATTGCTCAGTATGCTCGCGCTTATCTTTAGCCCTATCATTAACATTCGCAAAATCTGTCATTTCTATCAAGTTATTACCCGCCGTTACAACAACACCAGGTGATGTTATCATCAGGGATGATTTGTTGTTATTTGCATTATTACCATTCCCCATCTTCTGCACCTCATCACGATCAACGACATTCGTATTAACCGCGCCTAGATTAGGTTCTGCTTTCTCAAGATATTGAGCCACGCAATAAATAGCAATACCAATCACCGCTGCAACACAGGCTATTCCCGCAATAATAGCAAAATTACTTAAGAATGAAGTCGCAGCACCACCCATTTCCATGCTCGCAACACTCATCTCCATTCCTGCAGACGCTGGGTCAGAGCCTGAATTTCCACCCCCAACACCTAATTGCAGGATAGAAGAAACAGCGAGGGCTATCCCCACTATCATTTTGGCAAACAACAACCATCCTGCACTCACTGGTTGTTCATCTGCTCGAAGTGTGTGGTGGCGTATCATTTCATTTGTTAGGTAAACGCCACACGCCATTTGCATCACGCCGTAACAGGCGGCCAAAGTAAGTAAGATCTTAATGGGATCCCATCCTATACCACCCAATAAAAACATACCCAACAATAACAAGGAGATCCCAAAAGTAATTAATTCACCGAGCAAGAGTTTCTTTCTCAATGAAGTATTTTTGCTAAAAAAACCTGTTGAATCTGAGTTATTTATTCCGATGTTGTTTGTATTAGGATTGTTAGTAGGCTCAGACACAGTTAACCCGTAAATTTAGGATGGTAGCTTATATTACAAAATGAATTGCTTCGGCCTAAAGGCCTCGCAATGACAATCAATGCTTCTGAACCGGCTCTTGCTCTGGTTCGCCCCGCTTACGTTTCTTATGATGCGGTTTGATAGTCGTCGTACCCTCTACTGCCAATTCTAGGGGTGTTGGGGGGCGGGTCAGCGCCAAATCGAGCACCTGGTCAATCCAGCGCACAGGCTTGATTATCAAGTTCTGAGTGATGTTCTTCGGAATCTCTCTCAATTCATGCTCGTTCTCGCTCGGGATAATAACCGTCTTAATGCCCGAACGACGCGCAGCCAGCAATTTCTCTTTTAGACCGCCGATGGGCAATACTTCACCCCGTAATGTGATTTCACCCGTCATGGCAACATCAGCCCGCACGGCAATATTGGTCAACGACGATACCATTGCTGTACACATGCCGATACCAGCACTCGGACCATCTTTGGGTGTTGCGCCTTCAGGTACATGCACATGTAAATCCATTTTTTCGTAAAAATCCGGTTGAATACCCAATGATTGTGCACGACTACGTACCACCGTGAACGCCGCTTGAATAGATTCTTGCATGACATCACCCAAATGGCCGGTACGTGTGATTTTACCTTTACCAGGTGTTGTTGCAGCTTCAATCGTTAGCATTTCGCCACCGACGGAAGTCCAAGCCAAACCATTCACTAATCCGACGCGATCTTGTTCTTGCAACAAGTCATAACGGAAACGACGTACGCCTAAATATTTTTCAAGGGTACGTGCGGTGATAATGGTACAGGATGATTTAGGTTTCAATGAATTAGCTTTCACTACTTTGCGACAAAGCTTCGATATTTCACGTTCCAAACTGCGAACGCCAGCTTCACGCGTATAATGATGAATGATTCCGCGAATAGCAGATTCGGTGATTTGAATCTCATCCTTTGTTAATCCATTATTTTTAATTTGCTTGAGTACAAGATACTTCATGGCGATGGCCATTTTTTCATCTTCGGTATAACCCGCTAAGCGAATCACTTCCATCCTATCTAATAAAGGATCAGGAATATCCAATGAGTTTGATGTTGCAATGAACATGACATCCGATAAATCGAAATCCACTTCGAGGTAATGATCGCCGAATGTGCTGTTTTGTTCGGGATCTAATACTTCTAATAATGCGGCTGCTGGATCACCACGAAAATCACTCGCCATCTTATCGATTTCATCCAATAAAAATAGAGGATTTCGGACACCCACTTTTGCAAGCTTTTGTAAAATCTTGCCTGGCATGGATCCAATATAAGTACGTCGATGTCCACGAATTTCAGCTTCATCACGAACGCCACCGAGTGACATACGAATAAATTTGCGACCTGTTGCATGGGCAATGGATTGTCCCAACGATGTCTTACCCACCCCCGGTGGTCCAACCAAACATAGAATAGGACTGTACGAACGAAGTTTATCTTTTTGCTTTTGAATCTTCTCTTGTACTTTAGGTACTTTTTTCGAAGGTACTTTATTTTTCGTATCCAACCGTTGTTCCACGGCCAAATGTTCTAATATACGATCTTTAACCTTTTCTAAACCGTAATGTTCTTCATCCAATACTTTTTGTGCTTGCCCCAAATCGTAACGAAGCTTTGTATGTTTGCTCCAAGGAACATTCACCATCCAATCGATGTAATTGCGTGAAACCGTTGCTTCCGCTGACATCGGCGACATCATTTTAAGCTTTTCTAATTCGGAACCTACTTTTGTTTTAGCTTCTTCAGGCATTCCTGCTTCTTCGATCTTGCGCGTTAATGCTTCGACTTCATTTGGAATATCATCCAATTCACCCAATTCTTTTTGAATGGCTGACATTTGTTCTTTCAAGTAATATTCGCGTTGGCTTTTTTCCATTTGCCCTTTCACACGACCCCGAATGCGTTTTTCAACTTGCATGAGATCAAGTTCTGATTCGAGATAAACCAGTAGTTTTTCTAATCGTTCTGCGACTGCATATGTTTCCAATATGGCTTGTTTATCTTCAATTTTAAGTGGCATATGCGCACATACGGTATCTGCCAAACGTCCCGTATCTTCGATACTGGCAAGGGAACTTAAAATTTCAGGAGGAATTTTTTTATTGAGTTTTACGTAGTTTTCAAATTCATTTAACAAGGAACGACTGAGCACTTCTGTTTCAACACCACCTGCCGTCGTACTTTCAATGATTTCAATTTCGACTTGCATGAAGGGTTTTTCCGCTACAAAGTTCGTCACGCGAGCACGATCACAACCTTCTACCAATACTTTCAACGTACCATCAGGTAGTTTCAACAATTGAAGGACATTGGCAATAGCGCCCACTTTGTATAAATCTTCGAATGTTGGATCATCTTTGGAAGCATCACGTTGTGCCAGTAATAAGATTTGCTTGTTAGCCGTCATAGCAGATTCTAATGCTAAAATGGATTTTTCACGACCAACAAAAAGTGGAATCACCATGTTAGGGTAAACGACCACATCGCGTAGCGGTAACACAGCCCAAAGTAGGGTTTTATCATCATTCAAATCAGCATCCATAGGTCATCCTCGTTTATTTTGGCCTCATTTTATTTTGCCCTACTTATTACATGGGGGCTTTTATCCTAATTTCAACCAGTTATTGTTCACTAGCAAGCAAGGGTGGTGCATCAGGGTTATCATAAATGATCAAGGGCTCAGTTTCTCCCTCAATAACAGAGTCATCGATGATCACTTTGCTGATGTTTACAGACGATGGCAATTCATACATCGTGTCAAGAAGCACACTTTCTAATATTGAGCGCAAACCACGCGCACCTGTTTTACGTGCCATCGCTTGTCGCGCCACAGCCAACAACGCGCTTTCGCGGAAATCTACTTCTACACCTTCCATTTTAAACAAATGTTGATATTGTTTAATCAACGCATTTTTAGGTTCGGTTAAAATACGCACGAGTTGACTTTCATCTAACTCGGTCAACGCTGCAACCACTGGCAAACGTCCTACAAATTCTGGAATTAAACCGTATTTAATTAAATCTTCCGGTGCTACACGACTCAATGTTTCACTAATAGATTTACGATCTGCTTCGCCTTTCACATCAGCTGAAAATCCAATACCACCTTTTTCAGAACGCTCAATAATAATCTTTTCAAGACCTGCAAAAGCACCACCACAAATGAATAAGATATTGCTCGTATCCACTTGTAAAAATTCTTGTTGAGGATGTTTGCGTCCACCTTGAGGCGGAATAGAAGCAACCGTACCTTCGATCAGTTTCAATAAAGCTTGTTGAACACCTTCACCCGACACATCGCGTGTAATCGATGGATTTTCGGATTTACGAGAAATCTTGTCGATTTCATCGATGTAAACAATACCGCGTTGTGCACGTTCAATATCATAATCACATTTTTGTAATAGTTTTTGAATGATGTTTTCAACATCTTCGCCGACATAACCTGCTTCAGTTAATGTCGTTGCATCCGCAATGGTGAAAGGCACATTTAATAAACGTGCTAATGTTTGTGCTAATAATGTTTTTCCGCTACCTGTTGGACCAATCAATAAGATATTACTTTTACTGATTTCAATATCATCTTTTTGTTTTTGTGTTTCTTTTTTAGCAAGAATATTTAACCGTTTATAATGATTATAAACCGCAACAGCTAATACTTTTTTAGCAATCTCTTGCCCAATGACATATTCATCTAATGTTGCATTGATTTCACGCGGTGTGGGTAATTTTTTGCGAGGC
>CAYUEL010000110.1:0-6540 GCA_964443025.1 uncultured Gammaproteobacteria bacterium
GTTGATTGATAGGCTTAAATTACAGGCAATGAGGCTTGCCGTCAATGCTATCTAAACTCAATAAATTAATTATTCAATCAATTCTATTTCTTGTTCATCTACGCTCCACAGCTGCTCATGCAAACATTCTAATGCAAGATGCAATTGATGCAATTTGTAAAGACTGATATCAGGGTTTGTTCTAGCGTTGCGGTAAGCCTCTTCCAGTTCTGCTAACAGTTTAACCCGTTCTTCCTCGGTCATATTCATCTCCTCCTTAAAAAAGGAATCCGGGGATCATGGATCAGTCTCAATAATATGTCAAAGCAGTATTACTTATAAGCTCTATACAGTCAGATCATTTCCATTGATAGAGACAAATAGGCTTGTTTATCAGCATTGGCAGGCCAATCAACGACCTTCATCCACAAAGCTGATATCAACCCGTTTACCACACAAATGAGCTAATTTGAATAAAGTAGAGAGCAAAATATCTTCCGAATGGTTTTCCATTCTTGAAATGGCGGGCTTTTGAGTATGCAACAATTTTGCTAGGTCTGTTTGGGAATACCCCGCTTCTTTTCTGAGCTGTTTTAACACAGCCCCTAGCTTAAAATCTGCAAACCCTTCTTCGTAATCCAGCGCAAAATTAATATCCCTTTTTTTACGCTCGCCGATGTATTTTTCTAAGTCGCTCATGGTAAACCCTCATTGATATTTTTTTAAGTAATCTTTTTTACGCTTTTGTGCAAGGCTAATATCAGCCTTTGGAACCGCCATGGATTTTTTTTGAAATCCATGAGTGGCAACAAACGTAGCGTCCTGAACAAAAAAACCGAGTATCCTAAAAATATCTGACCCTACTTGTACCCTGACTTCCCATAATTCATCAGTACCCACTAGCTTCTTCAAATACTGCTTGGGGACCCTGGGTAACTGCTCAATTAAACGCAACACCCAGGTCACTTTGGCAGCCTGCTTGGCAGAAAGTGCGTTTAAAAAGGCCTCAACCGGTGCTATTCCCTGAGCCGTCTTATAAAACGCTACCTGCCTGATATTAATTAAGGTTAACATAGATGTTAACCCCTGTCAAATGGCTAAACGAATAGTAAGGGTGGGCCAATAGCCATTGTCAGCGCTCAAATCAAGCGCCGCCACCATTACCGTGGGGATAGCGCTAAATAACATACCCAGCGCGACTGCTTGAGCATTCAGTCCACTCTTTTGCCGATTCATTAAAATAAGCTGCTCTTGGTAAGCTCCTAAAATATCCACAATACAAGCTTCTTTGTCTGGTATGTTGGCTTGTGATAAGAGTTCCAATACTGCGGTGCTGATTTTCACATCGGCTTTAACAGCTGTTTTTTCCTCTGCTAATGGCGTGTAATCTAATAATGGGGCTGTGTCAGTTTTTAAGTTTGATAATAAATAGTTCATGGTTTTGTTCCTTTTATTTGGTTAATTAATCAAGGCTAAAGACATGAACTTCGTTGTCTATTCGAATGCTAAAATAACTTTCTGTAAATAAATCGCAGCAAAAGGCTCCATAGTCAAAATAACGTTTAACTTGGTTGGGGGAATCCAGATAAATATCCTCTAACACTTGCCTTGCAAATTTAAGTTTATTTTCCCAAGAGCCGTGGTAATGCTCTTGTAGAAATATCGCTGCATCTTCAGGCGTGTAATCGACCAGTAATGCGGCCCCTAACTTTCCGTGCACTTCAATAAATCGTGCGTATTCGCAGATTTCTTCAAGTGTTAAATCATTGGAGAGCACGAGTTCACTTACCGCCCCAAAATCAAAGCAGTTTTCTATAAACCATCCTTGAGTTTTCGCTTCTGGGCTAGAATCTAGCATTTCTTGAATTTGTTTAAAGATGCTTTCTTTATCTTGAGCGTAGAGTAGGCTGCCAACGAGTTGCTTCCATCTAAACGAAAGTACTTTTTCAACAGCCCCTCTCCGAACCCCGCGTGACTCTTTCAATATCACGAGGCTCTCCAGTAATTATTACGCTGAAATCTTCTTACCATCATATTTCCCATAATGAATACTCCTATGACAATTATGACAAACAACCAGTGCTTTACGTTTTCGTTCCGACATGTATCTTTTCCATTCCGATGTTACAGCGCATCCTTTTTGCTTCAAGTCTGCAAGTTTTCGTATATGATGCACCTCGATTTTCTCACGTGAATCACATAACTCGCATTTTTGAGCTAATAGACGTTGCACTATTTCGCTGCGACGGTTCAAAATGGGATTTGTCAAAACATCGCTTATGCTGACCCATTTGTTCCACTTTAGAGGAATGCCTCCAAAATAGGCAGTTAATGGTTTCTTTGGCGGCTCACGATCTTTTGTGACAAGAAGAACTTTATATTCTTTATCATCTATTTTGATCGTGGAACCATATCGCTTATAGATCTTTGTGCACGTTGTCTTAAATTTCGAAGCTAACGTTTTTACTAACGATACTCCCATGACATATTTCAATCTACTTAATGTGTGTAGGTTGTATGCCATTCGATAGTATTGCACAACACCTCTATATTCCGCTTGATATTGTGTGATAGTACTATAAGGCTCTTCGAGTGTTCTAAGAGACAAATGTACAGGTTTTCCATGCCGCATATATTTGGCACATTTTCCTTTTACCACATGAGCTGGCACACATAGTCCAATATTTCCATTAATACAGCGTCGACCTTTCTGATCGTGTTTGCTGTTCTCATGAACAACATGAACTTCGTATCCTAAAAATTTGGCTTTTTGATCACGCGCATGTGTGATCAGCGTCTTTTCAGCGTTAAGCTCTAGCTTCAAGTTATTTCTCAAGAAGTTCGAAATCTTTTCTCTGATTAACGTTGCTTCTTCTTTAGGTCCAGCTAATCCCAGCAGAAAGTCATCAGCATATCGCACGTACCAGAGGCGTCGAAAGTTTGGATCGTTTGGATCACCTGATGGCATGGATTTCGCTTGTTGGCGTAATTCATGCACACGTTCCCAGTTGTTCCTTTTCTTTGCCTCTTTCATTTGCACTATTATTTTATTATAAGGTAAGTATGTTTTTCTTCGTTGACCTTGCGTATAGATGGGTATAAGTTCTTCTTCAACGTACTTATCCAGACGATCTAGTACAATATTACTAAAAATTGGTCCGACAATTGAACCCTGCGGAACACCGCTGAAGGTCTTGTTGAATTTCCAATCTTCTAAATACCCTGCTTTAAGTAATGCACTGATAAGTCGAATAAAACGGTTGTCATGGAAACTCTCTGATAAGATGTTAAGTAAAATCGTGTGATCGATTTTATCAAAACATTGGCAGAGATCGCCCTCGATAAACCATTTAGTTCCCGTACCTTTTTGCATAATTTCCCTTAAAGCTGTATGACATCCTCGTTCTGGACGAAACCCGTGAGAATGAGTGCTAAATTTTGGTTCATAATAAGCTTCCAGTATCATTTTAACTACTTGTTGTAGCAGTTTATCTGACCACGTTGGAATCCCTAATGCCCGAAATTTCCCATTCTTTTTGGGAATACTTGTACGTCTCACTGGAGTCCATCGGTATTTTTCATTACGCAATAGCGTGATGATATTTTCGATTTTCTCCAATGACATTCCATCAACTGTTTCTTGCGTGATACCTTCTGTCATTGCACCGTTGTTACGATATAATTTACCGTAAGCATGCAAGTAGAAGTCCCGTTGATACAGTAAACGGTAAGCATCTTTTACCGGCAATCCGCATTGTCCACGTTTGCGTATAATAGCCAGTATCGTCTCGGCGTTTCGCATCTTGCGTACCTAACAACTCCTTTCTATTTAATTACCTGTCATCCTTCGCCCTGTATACGGTTTTCCCGTACTCCTTGAGTGGACGTTACTTCCACTGACTACTATGACGACTCCGTGACCTTAGGACTCGCGTCCCTTAGGCCATCCCATGTTTCATCATTAAGAAACGATTACCAATAGCATTGGCAATTTAGAACGACTTAGGTTTTCCACTCATCCCCTTTAATGAGTTCATTACTCATCGCTCTATTGTCGAAGCGTGACATGAGAAACGCGGCATCTCATGTTTACAATAGACGTTGGGTTATAAACGTGATACCAACGGGCGTGGATTTCCACCACTGGAGATTGGATTTCAGGCAATTCAGCTTTAACCATATCGTTCAGGTGTCGCAAGGCAATTTCTTACACGTCTTCGGAAATCCCCTGCTTTATCATCATGCGATTTTTCCCTCCTCTTTTCAGATTTAGGTGAGATGTTCACCTCAAGGTCATTTGCTTCGAACCTTGCCCAGTTCAACTGGGTATTTACTTAATGTGCGACATGGCGCACCGCATTTATCCAACAACCGTGAACTGGATTGCCGTTGTTATGGGAAGCAGCACAAGCAACGTAAATATGGGGGTTAAGTCTTTGGGTCATGGTTGGCTCCTTGCATTTAACTGTTTATACTATTTATGTTACATTATATATTTACATTTGTCAATATTGAATGTAAATATTTACACAAAATATTTACAAATCTATACTATTCATTAGTTCTAATGAGCAAATGAAATGAGCAGGAATCTTACCAAAGCAGAATTTGACGACATCATGACCGATTTTAATTGGACAGATGATAGTAAATTGCTTGCTGAAAAAGTGCTTGTCGAAAAACTAAGTGTCGCCGATGTTGCAAAACATTTTGGCAAATCGCGCCAACGCGTCAATATACTCGCTAAGCAAGCGTGGGCAGCTTATATTGAAAAAACCAGAATACCTCCCAACTGGGAAATGGTGACTGTACCGCTACCAAAAAATGAAGCCAAAAAAATACGTGAGCTTTCCGCTAAGCTTCGCGAAGAAGCACTCATATTAGCTATTCTCAAAAAGAAAAAGTAATTAAACGACGCACCGGTCGCAACTACGTTGCCAAAATAAAACATTAATAAAATGAATAAGTTATAAAATACGTATTTTTTAATTTACTCTTGTATGATGGCTTTAATACAATTCTTCAATCATACCTAATAATTTTAATACATTTTCTTAAAAACATAATACAATAATCTGACAAGTTGTCAGACGAATTTAATACAAGGAATTTCTCATGAAAATGAAATCATACCGTTTAGAAGATAATCTGATTGAACAAATTAGCGCACTGGCACAAGAGCAAGGGGTTACAGATAGCGTGATGGTTCGTGATTTATTAAAAAGTGGATTACATGAACATGAACTTTTTAAAACACTCAACATCAATCAGTTCCATGGACCAGGGCGTGACCTCCCCCTTGTCTTTAAAAAAGCCTTGCTTGAAATATCAACCCTTTGGGTGATGGTTGAGGAACTTCATAAAAAACATTTACCCGGCAATGAGCCTCACACATTAAGCGATGACCTTAAAGAGCGCGCCATGCGAAGAGCGAATGCGTTGTATTTTACGAAATCCAATTAATTAAAGTCGGTTGAAATATATTTTGAGCGTTATATAATGCAACAATAATAAGGCATGAAGCCTAATGTTAAACACCTTTTAACTGGAAATAACCATGCTACTCTTTCAACTTACAAACCTCACCCTGACTGCCGAAGGTGCCCAGGCGCTCGCGCAAAATCCCCAGCTTCTTTCGCTTAACCTCGCTAACACTCAAATTACTGATGCGGGTGCAATGGCTCTCGCACAAAATACTGCTCTAACTCCTGCTTGGAATAATCAGATTGCGCTTCCCGCACAAACGCAAGAACCACGATCTATCATTGCTCGACCCACCCAGGCGTCAAAATCACTTTAGTCATAATAGTTGATGATCGTAACATTCCTCGATTAATCTTCATCCAAATTTTCCAAATGTATAAATAGTTAGTTGCGTGCCACGAGTCATCTAGAGTATGTAAGAGTCTTGCTTAAGCAAAAAAATCTTACCCCCAAGAGAAATAAAATCATGCGCATGAGTGAAGCAGAGCTTGAAGCGATATTCCAACGCTTACGCAACAATGATGCCAACTTAATACGGTTGGATTTAAGCTCTAAAGAGCTTACTGATGCCGACATTTTCAAGCTCTGCGAAGCACTTAAAGATAATACGGCGCTGAGTACACTTAACCTTAGCAACAATAAAATAGGCCCTACCGGCGCACAATATTTAGCTCAAAATAAAACCTTGAGCACGCTTTACCTTTACAAAAACCAAATCGGCGATGCCGGCGCACAATATTTAGCTCAAAATAAAACCTTGAGCACGCTTAATCTTGACAGCAATAAAATAAGCGATACCGGCGCACAATACTTATCTCAAAACACAACCTTGAGCATCCTTGACCTTAACAGCAACCCAATAAGCAATACAGCAAAAAAACAAGTTGACGAGCGCCTAACAGAAAACACAACCTTATCAAACTCACTCATAGACGCTTGTGAATTCCGAAACATCAGCAAGGTCAAACACCTATTAACTCATACCCTCCCATATGGTGAGTATTTCCGGTTCAAATTACGCAACAAAGACACCCTGTTACATCTAGCCGTACGTCAAAAAAATTTAGAGCTTTTAGG
>CAYUEL010000111.1:0-6512 GCA_964443025.1 uncultured Gammaproteobacteria bacterium
CTCACGTAAAGGATTGTTGCAGACAACAGTCCTTCGATTGCATCGGCGGCTCGATCCGCAGCTCCTCTACGTAAACTTTCTTGCAAAGGTTTATAGCGCTCTTTCAACTTCACCACTTTATCAGGATGTTTCAACCAATCAAGAATAGCACGTCCACAATTTTCGGCCGTTGCATCGTGTTGCAATAGCTCAGGAACTAATGGCGCGTCAGCGATGATGTTAGGTAATGCGATGTATTTAACTTTCACTAATAACTTAGCTAAAAACCAATTCAATGCCGACATTTTATAAACAACAACCATCGGCCGATTTAATAAAAATGTTTCTAATGTGGCAGTGCCTGATGTCACTAAAACTGCGTCACTGGCTTTGATGGCGTCATGCGCTTGACCATCAATGATATTTAATGCATAGGTATAATGCGAATGCTTAAACAGCTCGATCAGATATTTTCTGGCTTCCGGTTTTACCAAGGGTAAAATAAATTGTATGTTAGGATCTTTTTTATGCAGCCAATGCGCAGCATCTAAAAAAAGTTTTCCCATGCGCTGTATTTCCATAGAACGACTTCCAGGTAATAATGCGACCACTTTCGCATTTTTATCGTACCCAAATTGATCCCGTATTTCAAATGCGTTACCCAACACCGGCAATGTATCTGCCGCAGGATGACCCACACACACAGCGGGAACCTTGTATTGTTCATAAATTGAAAGTTCAAAAGGAAATAAACATAACACGAGATCAACCGCTTTTTTAATGCCATGAACTCGACCTTTGCGCCACGCCCAAATGGTAGGGCTGACATAATGTACTGTTTTAATGCCGGCGGCTTTTAATTTAGCTTCAATAGGAATATTAAAATCAGGCGCATCCACACCAATAAAAATATCCGGTGGATTATTTAAAAAATGATTGACCAATTGTTTACGAATGCGTAATAGCTTTGGAATTTTTGGTATGACTTCCGCAACACCCATCACGGATAAATCAGAAACAGGAAATATCGCTTTACATCCTTGTTCCAACATATGTGGGCCAGCGATGCCTTCAAATACTGCATGCGGATGTTTATGTTTAAGGGCTTTGATGAGTTCGGCTGCAAGCATATCGCCCGATTGTTCACCGGCGCAAATCCCTATGCGCAAAGTACGCATTAAGCAATGATACCGCGTTTGGATGCCTTTAAGAAATCCAGCATCACTTGAAGTTCAGGTGTATCTACCGCCATCTCTTGAATTTGTTGTATAGCATCTTGCAATGAATGCCCACGGCGATAAATAATCTTAAATGCTGTTTTAATTTTTTGTATCGCTTCGCTCGAATAGCCATGGCGTTCTAATCCAACGCTGTTAATTCCCGTTGCTTGCGAATGACGACCACCCGCCGCTAATACATAAGGCGGAACATCTTTGGTAATTAACATACCGTGTGAAATAAAACTATGTTCGCCGATTTGACAAAACTGATGTACACCAATGTAGCCGCTGAAACGTGCATAATTTTTAACAATCACATGTCCGGCTAATGATGAATTATTCGCCATCACAATATAATCGCCTAATATACAATCATGTGCAATGTGAACATTTGCCATGAACAAATTATTGTTGCCAATTTTTGTGATATTACCACCTTGAACCGTACCTCGGTTAAAGTTGCAATATTCACGAATGACATTGTTGTCGCCAATTTCTAGGATCGTGGCTTCTTCAGCATATTTAAGATCTTGCGGATCTTCGCCTAACGAAGCAAATTGATAAATCTTATTGTTTTTGCCTATTTTTGTAGGGCCTTTAATCACCACATGAGGCGATATCACGGTTCCGCTGCCAATTTCGACATCCGGACCGATATAACTCCACGGGCCGATGCGAACATCATCCGCTACTTTTGCACGAGGGTCAACTATGGCACGATCATCAATCACGTTCTATCACCCTCGTTGCATTCATAATATCGGCTTCTGCAGCCACCTGATTATTGACAAGTACCTTGCCTTTAAATTTGTAAATGCCTCGTTTAGCACGCTCTAGTTCAACGTGAATATGCATTACGTCACCTGGTTTAACAATTTGTTTAAAGCGCGCATTGTCAATTCCAACCAAATAGTTTGCCTCATCTTCAGTAGGCACACGACCCAATGTCAAATACGTTAAAATACCACAAGCTTGTGCCATGGCTTCGACCATCATCACTCCCGGCATGACGGGTTGCTCAGGAAAATGGCCCGTAAATTGCGGTTCGTTGAAAGTCACATTTTTAATCGCATGCAATGTCTTATTCGCTTCCCAATCCAAAACCGCGTCGATCATCATGAATGGATAACGGTGTGGTAAATACTTTAAAATAGTATAAATGTCGATGTATTTATCTTTCAAGACTCCGTCTCCAAAATTTCAGTATCCTTATTCTCTAAAGCTTTAACACGCTTAACCAATTTATCAAAATTACGAAAATGTACCACAGACTTGCGCCATTGTGTCGCAGGCATCATGCCCGTGCCAGATGAATAGGTATCGGGTTTAAGGATGGATCGCGTGACCGTCGTCATCCCTGCAATCTTTGCATAATCACACACAGTAATATGACCCGCAAATGTTGCACCCCCACCAATTAAACAATACTTGCCAATCTTAGAGCTACCTGCAAATGCTGCGCAACCTGCAATCACCGTGTGTGCGCCAATCACCACGTTATGACCTACTTGAACTTGATTATCAATTTTCACGCCTTGCTCAATGATTGTGTCATCAATAGCACCGCGATCAACCGTTGTATGCGCGCCAATATCCACATCGTCATGAATCACCACGCTGCCTAATTGCGGCACGCTGATCCACTTGCCATTATCATGAGCAAAACCAAATCCATCACTGCCAATCACCGTGCCTGAATGAATCACAACACGATTTCCCAAGGTAACACCTTGATAAAGCGTTACATGCGGATAAAGATGGCAATTCTCGCCAACCATTACATCATCCCCAATAACCGTACCTGCTTCTATTACCGTGCCTGCGCCAACTTTTGCATTGGCACCTATCACAACATTTTCTTTAATGATGACGGTAGACGCAATTTCTGCTGAATCCGCAATCACAGCACTTGAAGCAATCCCAGAACTTACGTTCTTATGTTCTTCCAAACATAATGCAGCAATCTTTGCATAAGCCGCATGAGGATTATCTGTCACTAATGCATTCGTTGTACATTCATCCACAAACTCCGATGATAAAATCACCGCGCCCGCTTGTGTGGTTAATAAATGTTTATGGTAAAGTGAATTAGTCAAAAAAGCGATTGATTTAGCATCCGCAGCCTTTAATGTAGCAACCCCAGTAATACAATAACCGGGGTTGCCTTTAATCTTGGCCCCAACGAGTGAGGCCAATTCATCTAAGGTTTTGGACGTTTTAAATTTATGCATCAGTTTATTTATAAGTTATGTTCTTCATGACTTCGTCGGTAATATCCGCTTTTGCATCAGCAAAATAAATGGCCGCACCTTTTTGCAATACCACCGAATAATTACCTTTTTTCGCAATGGCTTCTGCCGCAGTTTTCACATCATTCAATAGCTTTTCAAGCTCTTGATTACCACGAGTCCCACGCTTTTGATTATATTCCGTGCTGAGGCGTTGAAACTCCATTTGATCTTTTTCAAATTTTTCACGCATTTTAGCTACTTCATCGGCACTTAATACAGCTGCATCACGATTGTATTGCTCGCTTTGCGCAACCAAGGTTTTTTGCAGTGCTACGATCTTTTCTTGATCGGCTTTAAACTCTTCTTGCAACTTTGTATCGATGATGGGTTCATATTTTTCAATGATGCGCGCGCCATCAATAAAAGCAATATTGGCTTCTGCCATCGCATTTAAGCTAAATACAACTAAGAATAATGCCGTTAAACGTACAAGTGTTTTCAATGTAGCCTCCTTATTAGAACACGGAACCAATGTTAAATTGGAATATTTGAGTCTCATCTCCCGACTCTTTACGTATCGGCACGCCCAGCGAGAATACAAACGGCCCAATGGGGGACAACCACTGCAACGATACCCCTGTCGAAAAACGCAGGCTAGCCAAGTCTACGGACTCATCCTGCGTATTATACACGTTACCGCCATCAATAAACACTGATGTACGTATAGAATCCATTTCCAAATAGGGGACTGGGAAAAGAACCTCAGTCGTACCCAACAAGCGCAAGTTACCGCCAATTGGCTCGTCCAAGGAGTCTTTTGGACCCAATGAGTTATCTCTAAAGCCACGAAGCGATCCCGAGCCCCCTGCGTAGAAGTTCTCGAAGAATGGAAGCCCAGATGTATCATCGTAGCCATTACCATAAGCACCACTTAATTTAAGTAAGAAAACTAATTCATCTGTAATGGGCGTATACCAACGCGTTGTCGAGAAGAGTTTGTAGAAGTTCAGTTCAGAACCCGGTACGGTAATATTACCGCTGATGGTTTGTACCAAACCTTCTGTCGGGAACACGGCTCTATCTAATGTATTGTGCGTCCATCCTGAGGAGATGGGGAAAATATCGTATTCGCTACCATTTTCATCCAAGAACTCCGTCACCTGTTCAGAAACATCGAGCGGATCATTGCTGGTTTTGATTTCAATGTGTTGGTAACCTGCCGTTGCACTGAGCCGATCAACCTCACTCAACGGAATACCATACGCAACGTTACCCCCGAAGATGTCGCGCGTATAATTAGAGATATCCACTTCAGCCATATCTGTTGCAGAATAAAATAAATCAAATCCACGGCTCACGCCATCCGGCGTGTAATAAGGGTTACTATAACCCACGCGATACGATGTAAACGACGCACTTCGGTTAAATAAGAAATCCACAAGATTACCCGTGCCTAAGAAGTTATCTTGACGCAACCCTACGTTAAACAAGAAACCATCCACCTGTGAATAACCCACACCACCGGTTAATTGACCCGACATGGTTTCTTCCACGGCGACTTCTAAATCCACTTGGTCATCCGTTCCTGGAACAGGAACCGTTTCAATATTGATATTTTTGAAATACCCTAACAAATAAAGATTATTACGCGAACGTTTGATCTTACTGGTTTGCGATAATCCCCCTTCAAGCTGCGTCATTTCACGACGTAAAATTTCATCTTTACTGAGGTAGTTTCCGCTGAAATTAATCTGACGCACATACACTTGTTTTTTAGGATTAATGTAGAATGTCATCACCACCGTGTTATCGTCATCATTGACGACAGGTACAGGATTAACTTCTGCAAAGGCGTAACCTTCATCACCCAACATGTCTTTCATTTTATCTTGCATGGCCGTCACTTGTTTGCGTGAGAATAAATCACCCACTTCAAACGTTAATGCTTCGCGGTATTTTTCTTCCGGCAGAATTAAATCACCCGCAAACTCCACGCCCGAAACTGTATATTGCGCACCCTCTTTGACGTTGATCGTCAAATACACATCTTGCAACGAGGGAACGATCGCAACCTGCGTTGATTCAATATCAAAATTTAAAAAACCTCGATCCAAGTAATACGAACGTATGTTTTCTAAATCGCCCGCAAATTTTTGTTTCGAATATTGATCGTTTTTGGTAATCCACGTAAGGTAGTTCGGTGTTCTTAAGGTCATTTGTTTTAAGAGTTTGCGTTCACTGAAAGATGTATTACCCACGATGTTAATGTCGCGAATCTTGGCAGCTTTACCTTCTTCGATATGAATATCAATGCCGACACGATTACGGGGCAATTCCGATACTTCAGTCGTCACTTTCACACTGTATTGACCATAAGCATAATATTGCTGTTCAAGTTCTTGTTGAACTTGATCAAGGACCGCGGGAACATAGGTTAATCCATCCGCCAAGCCTGCGCTGCGCAATCCTTCCAACAGATCTTTGGTTTTGATGGCCTTGTTACCGGTGATATCCAATCGACCAATCGTCGGTCGCTCTTTCACAATAACGATTAAAGTATTGCCATCGCGTGCAAGTTTAATATCTGAATAAGAACCGGTTTTAAATAAAGCGCGAATGATTTCGCCAGATTCATTTGGGAAAAATGTATCACCCACTTTAATGGGTAAATCGTTGTAAACCGTACCGACATCGATACGTTGAAGACCTTCAACTTCAATTTTTTCCACTTTAAAGCTACTTGACTGCCCCAATACAACCCAAGGCAAGCACAGCAATAAAATCCCTATTATTTTTTTAAAACGCATCCAACTCAATCCGTCGCAAAAATGGCATTATATAATGTCGAGGGAATTAAGGATACTGTTTTAGATGCTTCGCGCTCCGCGCATGAAAGGAAGCGGCACGCTTTGCGTGTCGCAGTTTATATGTTGTGCAACATTGAACCCTCACCAATCTGAGCCGCGTTTGCCGTGAGCGAACATAAAATCCATTGCTCAGCTGATCACTCGCTTACGCTCGTGCTCCGACCCGCGCTTACCGCTCATCTCGAGTCAGAGCGCGAGTGTTAACGAGCGATCGG
>CAYUEL010000112.1:0-6507 GCA_964443025.1 uncultured Gammaproteobacteria bacterium
CTTTGCGCTCCTCGCAATGACAATTTATTCGCCAGTCGGATAATTCGGTGCTTCTTTCGTTACAGTTACATCGTGCACATGCGATTCACGCATGCCAGCCGCGGTAATACGCAACATCTTCGTGTGATTTTGTAATGCGTTAATATTCGCGCAACCCGTATATCCCATGCCCGCACGCAAACCACCTAACAATTGATGCACAATTGCCAACACTGTTCCCTTATAAGGAACGCGGCCTTCAATACCTTCGGGTACTAATTTTTCTGCTGATTGATCGGCTTGAAAATACCGATCAGATGAACCGTATTTTTGTGACATCGCACCCATGGAACCCATGCCACGGTACAACTTATACGAACGGCCTTGAAACAATTCCACTTCGCCGGGCGCTTCTTCTGTTCCTGCGAATAAACTTCCGAGCATCACGCAATCAGCACCGGCAGCGATGGCTTTGGTGATATCACCTGAATGACGAATGCCACCATCGGCAATCACACACACGTTCTTATGACGTAACGCCGTGGCCACTTCAGAAATTGCCGTGATTTGCGGCACGCCAACACCGGCTATAATACGTGTTGTACATATCGAACCAGGACCAATACCGACTTTTACTGCATCAGCGCCCGCTCTGGCTAATGCTTTAGCGGCATCTTCAGTAGCAATATTTCCAGCAATCACCTGAAGTTTTGGAAATTGTTTCTTCACCCATTTCACTTGTTCGATTACACCCTTGGAATGTCCATGTGCCGTATCAATCACGATCACATCCACGCCGGCCGCTACTAACGCAGCCACACGTTCTTGTGCTTCGGGTCCAACACCTACTGCGGCACCCACACGCAAATGACCAACACTGTCTTTGCTAGCAAAGGGTTTTTCTTTGGCTTTCAAAATATCTTTAACGGTAATGAGGCCTTTCAATTCAAAAGCGTTATTCACCACCAACACACGCTCGATACGATGAACGTGTAATAAATTCATGACTTCTTCTTTATCCGCCCCTTCTTTAACCGTCACCAGCTGATCTTTAGGCGTCATGATGGTGGAAACCGGTTGATCGAATGCTTTGGCAAAGCGGAAATCCCGATGGGTAACAATACCGACTAATTGATGGCCATCCACCACAGGCACCCCGGAAATATGATGCTGCTCCGTCAGTTGCAAGAGCGCGCGGATCGTGGTTTGGGGGGTTACCGTAAAGGGGTCGCTGACCACCCCCGACTCGAACTTCTTGACCGCATGAACCTCGGCAGCCTGGCGCTCAATGGACATATTCTTGTGGATGATCCCCAGTCCCCCTTCTTGCGCCAAGGCAATAGCCAGGCGGGCTTCTGTCACCGTATCCATGGCGGCGGAAAGCAGGGGTATATTCAGGGTGATGGTGGGGGTTAATTGGGTTTTCAGGCTGACATCCGCAGGTAGGACCTCCGAGTAGCCCGGAGCAAGCAGGACATCGTCAAATGTGAGAGCCGTCTCTATTTGCGTCATGGCGGTTATGATATCAGAAATTCTTTGGAATGCCAAAGGGTAAATCTTTACTTATCGATCTTAGTTTGTTATATTAATGGCATATTACCAAACAGTTGGGCAGTAGTATGTTTGGACCCGATAAACACCTATGGCGGCTTTCCATCCTCAGTTGGCGGGTCCTTCTGAGCGCCCTATGGTTAAGCACCATCGCTCGACACCCCCTGACCATCGCCAACGCCCTCGAACTTTGGGGAGCCTATGGGTCCGCCCTGGGATTGGGGCTGATGTGGTCGGGATTACTTGTCTTCCTCGCCTGCGACCTTGCCTATGCCCTTCTGACCAACTTCCGATTTCAGTACCTAAAAGATAAATACGATAATAAAGAACGTCCTCAGTTTGCTCAAGAGCATGGTCCAAAAGAAGCCTGGATCAAACGCCTTTCCTGGATGAACATTCTCAAATTCCCCTTCCGCGGAATTGCCGTGGCCTTTGGTATTGCCCTTTTAATCATTGGCGGCAGCGAAGAGATGACATCCACCATTCTTTATTCGAGCGTGGCGATCGGCGCATTGGTCGGATTAGTGTTCAGCGCGATGAATGAACGAACACAGCAAAAGCGTGAAGATGAATTGGAACAGTTGAAAAAAGACGAATTGGATAATCTGAATAATTCTCAAAAATTATCTTATGGAGAACAACCTTCAATTTATTGGCGCGCTCTAAACGGTTGGGAATTATTAGTCGCTGCGGTATGGTGCGGTAACTTATGTCGACGCTCACTTGTGTTTCCGATGATCACACACAAAGAATCATTGTTATTCGGCAGCACCTTTTGGGAAATTATTTTTCCTTTTTTGATATTGGGTTTTGCATTAGACATGATTCATACTTATGCGAACAATTTCAAAAAAGAATATGCGTTGGATCAGCAAAAAGCGATTAATGCAGGTAGTACGATCGATGCGTTTGATGTAAAACATTCTTGGATGTGCGCAACCGAATCCGGTTTAGGGTTCATGAACCACTTACGTGTTTCGTTCCGATTTGTGACCGTGGTGATATGTATATTAATGACCGCAGGCACCTTTGGTGACGTGATTGTTTCCGATGCTTTAGCAAATATTGATAACTTCCACGGTGAAACCGTTCAAGCGATACGCGCATTTGTGTTTGCTGGTACGTTAGGGTTTATTTTAAATTATTTAGCAGAACGCGATGAAAGTATTCAAAAGAAAGACGTGGATGAGGCGCGGGGAAAATATATTAGTAGTAATACAATTGCTGCTGAAAGTGCCAATCCAAGTCTGCATAATTCCGTTATCAGTGAGGTATCTTCTACTAACGAAAATGGAAATGGAACGGGAGGAACCACTGCAATGATGGCTAATGATTCTGGTAATCCAGCTAATAATCCAGCTAATTTAACCGTTGTTTCTAACATGGGTGCTTCAACAATAACAAGTGATAATTTACCTAGTGCACGTTCGATGTGATAAAATCGCATTCATGGAACACACCGCTATCACCGTCACTACCTTAAACATGCAGGTTAAGTCGCTGCTCGAAAGCGGTTTGGGTCAAGTTTGGGTGGAAGGTGAAATATCCAACCTTGCACATCCGCCTTCCGGACATTTATATTTCTCACTGAAAGATGCGCAATCACAAATCCGATGTGCGATGTTCCGCGGCTTTGCAAGCAAAACCAATGGTACATGGCAAAACGGCATGAAAGTCGTGGTACGTGCGAAAGTCAGCGTGTACGCGCCACGGGGTGATTACCAGCTTATCGTTGAACAAATGATCGACGCCGGTGCGGGTGCATTGCAACAAGCTTTTGAAGCATTGAAAAAGAAATTAGCCCTTGAAGGTTTATTTGACGAGGCGCATAAAAAAGATCTGCCTGAATTTCCGACAACCATAGGCGTTGTCACATCTCCTACCGGTGCGGCCGTTCGCGATATCTTGCATGTGATTGAACGTCGGTTTCCGATGGTACATGTCATTATTTATCCAACATTGGTGCAGGGTAATAGTGCCGCACCGAATATTGTGAAAGCAATTCAATTAGCGAATCAAGATGCACGATGTGACGTGTTGATTGTCGCACGCGGTGGTGGATCGCTCGAAGATTTATGGCCATTCAATGAAGAAATGGTTGCACGTGCAGTGTACGCAAGCAAGATTCCGATAGTGAGTGGTGTAGGACATGAAACCGATTTCACAATCACTGATTTTGTCGCTGATTTACGCGCACCCACACCTTCCGCTGCCGCAGAAATGGTAACACCCGATGGTGAAGGTTTATTAAATTATGTTGAACAACATTTGGCAAAATTATTACGGTGTATGTTGCGGTTCATTGAAACACGTGAACAAAAAGTGTTGTACTTACGTAAACGTTTACCGCATCCTCGGCAACAATTACAATTTTATGCACAACGTTTGGATGATTTGTGGTTGCGCGCGCAACAAGCGATGTTAGCCCGCGTGAATGAAGCGGAACATCGGTTTGCGCAACGCACACGTACGTTGGAAGCATTAAGCCCGTTAGCGATTTTAAACCGCGGCTATTCAATTACGTTTGATACGCAAGGCCACGCAATTCATGAAGTTAAACAAGTTCACACCGGTGACAAGATTCGCACGCGATTGTCAGATGGTGAAGTGGTCAGCGTGGTTCAGAGGGCGGACTAAACAGATACGCTCGAAATCTCGGCACTATCCTGCTATCAGAATAAAAAAGGCGACCCGAGGGTCGCCTTTTGCTTTGCATATGCCTACAAATTAGAATTTGTATGCAACGTTCGCAAGAACGGCAGACGTTTCTTCGCCTGTTGTCAAGTATTCTACTTGAAGAGCAACATTTTGATTAACGTTGTATTCGCCGCCAAAGCCGTAAGCAAGATCCCACTCTTTCACTTCATCAGAGTAAGTTTCTAAACCATTGACTTCAACATCATTGTTGATAATGTTGTAGCTTGCGCCTAATTTAGCGAACAACGCGAAGTCATTCACGGGCGCTCTTACAACACCTAACACTGGAACAGATTGCGCTGACTTGAATGTATCAACATCATCGCCCACTGCATCTGTGTATGAATTTTCAGCTTGATTAAGGTGAAGGTAGTTAAGCTCAACACCAAAATAATCATTGAACATATAACCTGCGCCAAGACGCCACGCAAGAGCAGCATCATCTTCACGTTCGAAGCTGTCAGAGTCAGTGTCGTATTTCGCATTTTCATATACACCAGCACCCAAACCGCCCAATACGTAAAAGTTAGACGCATCGAAGGCAGCGTGAGCAGCCGTTGTTCCCATAGCTACAGTTAAAGCTGCAGCCGCTAGTTGTTTGTTAGTAGTCATACATCATTCTCCTAATATTTACTTCTACTACGTAATGCCGAGTCAGCTTACCTAAGAAAAATTTTGTTGTCAACCTTTTGACGCGAAAACCCCCGAGCAACGCAGTTGCGAAGCGGGGGTTTTTTTCCGTATGCTATAATCTCTGCATATTTGCACCACAAGTTTTTATAACGGATATCTATTATCATGACAATCGACCATATTATTGTATTAGTCTACTTACTTGGAATTTTGGGCATTGGACTTTATACCAGCCGTGATATCAAAGATTTCCAGCAATACGCCGTGGCCGATCGTAATTATCCCGCCTGGATTATTGTCGCTACTTTATCCGCGTCTTTTATCGGAGGCGGGTTCACCATGGGTAATGCAGAAAAAGTCTTCTTATTAGGTATCGTTAATATCGTCGCCCTTTGGGGATTCAGCTTCAAAGAAATTCTGGTGGCCCGTTACATTGCTCCTAAAATGGATCGATTCCGCAACGCCATTTCCGTAGGCGACATCATGGAACAATCCTATGGCAAAATACCTAAAATACTTGCGGGAATATTCGCGGTGATGGTTTGCATGGGGATTACTGGGGCACAAGTCGGTGCGATGGGCTACGTCTTTGAGATTTTCCTCGGTATGCCACGCATGATCGGTATTTTCCTAGGTTGCGGCATTGTGATCGTTTATACAACTTTAGGCGGCATGAAAGCCGTTGTGGCGACAGATGTCATACAATTTCTCATTTTAATTGTGGGTCTTCCGCTCGCGCTTTTTTTCGGTGTTCAGCAAGTCGGCGGATGGTCTGTCATTGCCGCAAGCGTACCTGAAAATCATCTCACTTTATTAGGCGAGATGCCCATCGCTGCGTTCATTTCATTATTCCTTGTATTTGTATTGGGTGAAACATTAGTACCCCCGTACTTGCAACGCTTATTAATTGGTAAAGATACGAAAGCGGTTGTTCAAGGTACTTTTTGGAGCGGCTTGCTTTCATTCCCGATCTTTTTCGTGTCCGGCGCAATTGGCTTGGTTGCGTTAACCATGGCGCCTGATTTAAACCCCAACTTAGCGATACCCTACGTTGTCCAAAATGCCTTACCCATCGGCGTCAGCGGCTTGGTGGTTGCAGCAATGATTTGCATCGTGATGTCGAGTGCAGATTCATTCTTAAATAGCGCAGCGGTTACATTCAGCAATGATATTGTTAAGCCTTTAAAACGCACACCACTTTCTACCAAACAAGAATTGTTGATGGCAAAAATAGTCACGTTTGTTGTGGGTATGTTAGCCATCGCGTTTGCGCTACTGATTCCCAGTGTGATGGATATTTTGATTTACGCATGGCATTTTTGGGCACCCACTATTCTTATACCGTTGATTGCTGCTATTTTCGGTTATAAAGCACCGTGGCAACATATTGTGATTGCAGCAGGATGCAGCATCATCGTGATGTTTATATGGAAAAGTATATTACAAAGCCCCTATGCGATTGATAGCCTCGTTATCGGTGTTGCGGTGAATGGTCTTGCGATGATGTTGTGTGCGCTGAAGATATTTGCGCCTCAAGCTGCAACCGACGAATCGTAAATGATGATTTTCTACATCCGCTCACGTACAGAATTGTTGTTAACATCATTCCTTAATCGGATTCGGGTGCTTTAAATACAAAGCGTATCG
>CAYUEL010000113.1:0-6438 GCA_964443025.1 uncultured Gammaproteobacteria bacterium
CATGACGCTTGATGACGGCATCAATTTGTCCGAGTACCACCTCAAATGTTTGCTCACGCTCCCGCTGAAACAGGGTCTCGCCCACGCATAATACAGGGGTTAAACTGTGAGCTTGCGCTTGCATAAACTTCTGCGCGACGATTTCATTCGTTTCCGCACATAAGGCCCGACGCTCGGAATGGCCAATAATAACATATTTGCATCCTTGCGCACGCACCATCTGGGCAGAAATTTGGCCTGTATAAGCCCCATCCGAATGATCACTCACATCTTGCGCACCTAGGCCAATTTGCGTATCGGCTAGATGTAGATGTGCCGCAGCCAAAAATACGAACGGCGGGCATATAACAACATGCGCTGTAAAATCCACGTCTGCTAGTTTTTCACGGTGCGCAAGAACTAGATCTTCATTACCATTCATTTTCCAATTGCCGATCACATATTTTTGCCGCATGATATCCCTTAATTCACTTTCATATTGAATGCATCGAGTGTTGCCGTATTGTTATTATCCGTATATATGACTTCTTCTTTTGCTGCTTGAGGGTAGCATATATAAACCATGTTAATCACCTTGTTCGTGTATTGCATCGGCTGATTAGTACAAAACCCTAATACACTTCGAATGGTATTGTCGATACGTTGCGAATAAGAATCGCTGAAGTTAGATCGCGCAATGATGTTTAAAGCAACAACACCTTCAGGCTTTAACACCCGTTTGATATCTTCAAAATATTCTACGGTTACTAAATGTTGAGGAATCGCCAACGGGCTGTTGTACGCATCAACTACCACTGCATCAAAACGTTTATCCGTTGTTTGCAAATAATGTCGCGCATCCATCGCAATAAACTCACCCTTTACTGGACCCGAAAAATGCTTTTCAGATATGGATTTGATATTGGGGTCAATGTCGATATAAACATAACGATTATTATCTTGTGCATTAGCAGTTAAGGTAAAACCGCCTGCGCCTAATACTAAAATATCCTCATTGCGCATATTCAAATCGCCAAACAGTATTTTTTTGAATGCTTCAATATAGGGATAACCACGCCCATACTCATCCAACATGGAACTGTAACTGTTGTTAATTTCCAATTGCTTTGCAATGTAATCTTGCGTTATATAATTCGCAACGCGGTAATTGGCGTAATTATTGGTGGTAATGAAATAACGACGTTCTATGCCAACGTTCATAATCATTCCGATGGGGAAAATAAGTAAAAATAAAATACTGTATTTAATAACATCACGACGTGATTGACTGAGAAGAAGCGCCAATACAATCAATAAAAATGCATTAATCATTACTGTGTAGGCAACGCCTAACAGCGTAAACAATACAATGGTTGTGGCAACCGCACCCAAAAAAGAACCCAGCGTGTTCATGTGCAATACGCGCCCGCCCAATAAACCTGTTTTAATACCTTCGTTCCCCGGGAATAAATGCAACGTTAATGGAACAGTTTGACCTAAAAAATAAACGAGCGGTGCGGTAATCGTTAACAAATATCCAAGCAGCGGCGCCATCTCATGTATGGGAATATATTTATAAAAAAACGAAAACCATTGATGAATGAAAAAATACGATAGCCCTATTCCGATAAGAACCGCGGCAATGATAAAGTTACGTGCCAATATGTTTGCATGATTTTCTTTAACACGTCCACCACTTCGATACCCATAGGCGAGGAATAATAAAAATATACCAATGATAATACTGGTGACGACAACGCTGTTGCCTACAAATGGAATGAGTTGCCGAATGGTTAAGATTTCAGCAGAGATAGTGGCGAAACCTTCGATGAGAACGATGATGAGTAATAAGGAAGATTGTAGATCTTTGCCGGGGAGTTTTTTTAAATATTTGTACATAAACTTTTAATTCACTCTTACCACAACCGCTCTCTTGCGTTCGCGGCTCTGCGCTGATTATACAGTTTCTCTTACTAATACATCTTTTACCACAGAAGCTAATGCCGTTGCATCGTGTCGAACTTGTTTGGCGTCACGTCCTTCAACCATCACACGAACCACAGGCTCTGTACCTGAGCGACGTAATAATACACGCCCACCACCATCCATCTTTTGTTCAAGTTCCTCAATCGCTTTAACAATCTCTGGATATTTCATGGGATCTTGCGAGCATTTCACAGGAATATTAATCATCACTTGCGGATGCATCACACAGGCTTTGACTGCATCACGCAATGTCACTTTCCATGCTTGCAACGCTTCTAATACTTGTAGCGCAGCTAAAATACCATCACCTGTAGAGTTTCGTTGCATCTGAATAATATGTCCTGATGATTCGCCACCCAAATACCATCCTGTTTCTTGTAACGCAGCTAATACGTATTTATCACCAACTTTGCTGCGTTTAAAATCTAAACCTAATTGCCTGATTGCTTTTTCCAGGCCTAAATTACTCATTTGCGTACCGACCACACCATTTTTAACGGCATTACTTTCGATACCAAATTTGGCTAAGATATACACCAATTGATCCCCATCAATGGCTTCGCCTTTTCCATCTACCATGATAACGCGATCACCATCGCCATCAAATGCAATACCTAAGTCTGCTTTTTGATTGACTACCGCTTGTTGCAGATTAGTTAAATGCGTAGAACCGCAATGATCATTAATGTTTAAACCATTGGGTGATACACCCAACGTGTTTACTTTCGCGCCTAATTCAGCAAATAATTGCGGTGCAATGTGATACGTCGCACCATTCGCACAATCAATTACAATATTCAAACCTTCTAATGATAAACCTGTAAATTGTTGTTTACAAAAATCGATGTATTGTTGCCGCGCATTTTCAATACGATAGGCTTTGCCTAATTTGTCGGCTGCAACTGTCACTAACGGAATCGCTAAGTGGCGTTCAATATCCCTTTCCGTTTCTTCATTCAGCTTTTCGCCTTTGCTGGAAAAGAATTTAATACCATTGTCGTAATAAGGATTATGTGATGCGCTGATTACAATACCTGCATCTGCATTTAACGCACGTGTTAAATAAGCAATGCCAGGTGTTGGCATCGGTCCTAATAAACAAACATGTGCACCGGCTGCTGATAAACCGGCTTCTAATGCGGATTCAAACATGTATCCAGAAATGCGCGTGTCTTTGCCGATCACTACTTTGCTGGTGCCGTGTGCAGCCAATACACGACCCGCAGCCCAACCTAACTTCAGGATAAAATCAACGGTGATGGGTGCTTCGCCCACACGGCCACGAATGCCGTCGGTACCAAATCGTACTTTAGTGTGTTGTGTCATGTTCCAGTTCCTTTTTCAAGGCAGCTAGCACCCGAATAGCATCCAGGGTGCCTGCAACGTCATGGGTACGAACGATATCGACACCCTGTAGCAATCCTACTACTGTCGCCGCCAAACTGCTAGCAAAACGTTCCTGAGGGGGTTTACCGGTGATATGCCCAAACATCGCCTTACGGGATAAACCGATTAAAACGCGGCATCCTAAGCGTTTAAATGCCTTGAGATTGCTTAATAATTGCAGATTATGGGCTAATGTCTTACCAAACCCAAAACCTGGATCAATGATAATGCGCGACGTCGTGATTCCATGGGCTTTACAAGCGTCCAGACGAGCTTGTAAAAATGCCATTACATCAGCAGTGACGTCATCGTATTCCGGGTTTTGTTGCATGGTTTTCGGTTGTCCCTGCATGTGCATTAAACAAACATCTGCTTTGGAATGTGCAACCGTTTCAAGTGCTTGTTCGTCTTGTAACGCATTCACATCGTTGATGATATTAACGCCTAAATCCAGCACTTTTCGCATCACTTGTGAACGTCGTGTATCCACTGAAATAGGTTTTCCTAGGGGTTTAATGGCTTCAATCACAGGAAGGATACGATCCAGTTCTTCTTGCAGGGTGACGAACTCAGCACCCGGTCGTGTGGATTCACCCCCAATATCAAAAATATCCACGCCATCGTGCAACATTTGTTGCGCACGTTCGTAACTTCTTGCCACCGTATTATATTGTCCACCGTCGGAAAATGAATCGGGCGTAATGTTAAGTACGCCCATGATACGCGGGGTATCAGATAGATTTTTTAATGTGTGTTGCATATTAATACGGTTTAACCCTCACGACTCGCCCTCTCCCGCGTTCAATCCTCACTTTTATATTAAACCCACCCCGCGGGAGAGGGAAGTCTTAAAAACATGCTCTCTCCTACGTTCAATCTATATACTTTGTAGTAAGCCCACCCCGCGGGAGAGGGAAGTCTTAAAAACATGCTCTCTCCTACGTTCAATCTATATACTTTGTATTAAACCCACCCCGCGGGAGAGGGAAGTCTTAAAAACGTTCCCTCTCCCGCCCTACGGTAATTTGAAGAACTCAACTATTAGAAGAGCGGGAGAGGGTTAGGGTGAGGGAAAATTACGCATTTCCCCCGAGCGAATCAGGGTTACTTACCCGTCGTTTCTTTTTTACGGGTTCGCCTTCCTTTTCAATACTTTGTTCTGTCTCATCCAAATGTTCCGGCGGTTTTGGTTCACGACCTTCCATGATATCTTGAATTTGTTCCGCATCGAGTGTTTCGTATTTGATAAGCGCATCAGCCATTGCATGAAGAATCTTGATATTATCTTTCAAAATCTTGTGCGCAGTCGCATAAGCATTGTCAATCACTTTACGAACTTCTTCATCGATCGCTTTTGCTGTTTCATCCGAAACTTCTTTATGTTTCGTGACGCTACGACCCAAAAATACTTCGCCTTCATCTTCGCCATAAGCCAAAGGACCTAAGCGATCTGACAAGCCCCATTTCGTTACCATGTTACGCGCAATTTGCGTCGCTTTTTCAATGTCATTCGAAGCGCCCGTGGTAATAGCATCTTTACCAAAGATCAATTCTTCTGCAATACGCCCACCAAATAAAGACGCTAATTGACTACGCAAACGTTGAACGGAATAACTGTAACGATCGCGCTCTGGCATGTGCATCGTCACACCTAATGCGCGACCACGTGGAATGATCGTCACTTTATAAACGGGATCATGTTCAGGTACTAAACGTCCAACAATCGTGTGCCCCGCTTCATGATACGCCGTGAGTTTTTTCTCGCCTTCATCCATGACCATGGATTTACGTTCAGCGCCCATCATGATTTTATCTTTCGCCAATTCCATCTCATGCATCGTGATGTGTTTTTTGCCATCACGTGCAGCCATTAATGCTGCTTCATTCACGAGATTTGCTAAATCCGCACCAGAAAATCCAGGGGTTCCACGTGCAATGACTTCAGGTTTGACGGTGTTCGCGTATTTCACTTTCTTGAGATGTACTTTTAAAATTGCTTCACGTCCACGAATATCCGGCAAACCTACTACTACTTGACGATCGAAACGACCGGGACGTAATAATGCAGGATCTAATACATCAGGACGGTTGGTTGCAGCGATCACGATCACACCTTCCGTACCTTCAAATCCATCCATTTCAACGAGTAATTGGTTGAGGGTTTGTTCGCGTTCATCATGTCCGCCACCTAAACCTGCGCCACGATGACGACCCACCGCATCGATTTCATCGATGAAAATAATACAAGGCGCTTGTTTCTTCGCTTGTTCAAACATGTCGCGTACACGTGACGCACCCACACCCACAAACATTTCCACGAAATCGGAACCGGAAATGGTGAAGAAAGGTACTTTCGCTTCGCCTGCAATGGCACGTGCCAATAATGTTTTACCCGTACCTGGAGGTCCAACCATTAATACGCCACTGGGTATTCGACCCCCTAAATTCTGGAACTTGCCTGGATCACGTAAAAAATCCACTAATTCTTTAACATCTTCTTTCGCTTCTTCAGCACCCGCAACATCTTGGAATGTTACTTTCACTTGATCTTCGCCTAACAACTTGGCGCGGCTTTTACCAAAGGACATCGCGCCGCCTTTGCCGCCGCCTTGCATCTGGCGCATGAAGAAAATCCAAACACCAATGAATAATAAGATCGGGAACCAGTTAATAAAGATTTGCATTAAGAGGCTGGTTTGTTCAGGCGCTTTACCTTGAATCACCACATTATTAGCCAGTAAGTCGCTAATCAAGCCAGGATCTTCCATGGGCATGTACGTGGTAAAGCGTTGGTTGTCGCGCGTGGTACCCATGATGGATTGTTCCTCGATCACAACGGATTGAACTTCCCCACGATTCACCATACTGAGAAACTGAGAATAGTCGTAGCGAGTGCCAGCTGCGGTGCGCTGACTGAAGTTGCTGAATACGGACATCAATACGGCCGCAATGATTAACCATAAAAACAGATTTTTTAACATGTCGTTCAACTTATATTCCTTCGTGTTTCTCTAAAGCTAGTAAGTATACCTCGCTTGAGCGCGCTCTTGAAGCTTTAGGTTTATAAATCTTCACTTTTGTGTACTT
>CAYUEL010000114.1:0-1426 GCA_964443025.1 uncultured Gammaproteobacteria bacterium
AGCCTCGCAATGACAATAGGGTGGAAAATCAAATATGAAGCAACAAGCTTATGGAACATGGTCATCAGAATTAACACCCGAACGTTTCGCACAAAGCGCTGCGCGGAAAGGAGAAATACGGTGTGATGAACAGGCTGTTTATTGGGTGCAACAGAGGCCGAATGAAAGTGGTCGTCAAGTGATCATGCGTTGGGATAACAAGGGTCCAGCCAAATGTATTAGTCCTGATAAAGTTGATATTGGTAATCGTGTGAATGAGTATGGCGGGGGTAGCTATTATCCCTGCAATGATACATTATTTTTTAGTAATCGAATCACAAATCAATTCTATCTGAATGATAAACCATTGACATCGGGCGATCTTGCATTGGCAGCGCCAACGGTTACATCGGATAAACGTTTTGTGATCATGGTGGCAGAAAAGAAAGGTCATCCTGTTAAACAATCGTTGGTGGCAATCGATACGCAAACAGGTGATACGATAACACTCGAAAATAATCTGGATTTTTACGGTAATCCTCGAATCAATCAACACAATCAATTGGCTTATATTACTTGGCAAATGCCCCATATGCCATGGGAACATTCAACCATTAAATTAGCATTATTTAATTCTCAACAAGCAACGTTGGAATATCAAGGTGAAATTGATTTACCTGGTTATCAATCACAACCCACTTGGCACAACGATACATTGTATTTTATTTCTGATCATGAAACAGGCTTTGGGCAATTGTATTGCTATCATCAGGGTCGAATCACCCCTGTTTGTGATAATTGGCCCGCGCAAGCAGATATGGCTATTCCCATGTGGAATCTGGGCCAACAAACATTTGCCATCATTGATGATAATACTATTGCTGTTATCTTTGCAAAATTAGGGAAGCATTATTGCGGTATTATCAAAAATCGCAAACTTACATTATTGGATTTACCTTATGTTGCTTATGGCGATCACATGGTTTATTGGAAAGGGAAATTAGTTTTTCTTGCAGCGACGCCGTTTCAATCAGTTGCAATCACGACGTATGATTTAACATCGCATAAAACTGAAACATTATCAGATTGCAATGAAAGTTCATTAATTAGAGGTGATATCAGTGAAGCGCAAACCATTAAGTTTCCAACACAAGATGGCGCAACATCTCATGCGTTTTATTATCCGCCCAAACATCATGCTTATACAGGTGTATTGAATACATTGCCGCCATTGATTGTGTTAAATCATGGCGGACCTACATCGAGTACGCATGGGGGTTTTGCACAAAAAGTACAATTCTGGACAAACCGCGGTTTTGCAGTTGTAGACGTGAATTACCGAGGTAGTACGGGATATGGCCGCGATTATTGGAATGCACTAAAACATCAATGGGGTATTGTTGATGTAATCGATGCTGTTTCTGCCGCAGAATATTGTGTGGCACAA
>CAYUEL010000114.1:1436-6359 GCA_964443025.1 uncultured Gammaproteobacteria bacterium
TGGGTGGATCCGCATAAATTGCTGATTCGTGGTAATAGCGCGGGCGGTTTTTTAACGTTAAGTGCGCTTACGCGTTATAACATTTTTACTGCGGCAGCTGTGTATTATGGTATTGGTGATTTGACTGCGTTTTTAAATCTGACTCATCGTTTCGAAGAAGGTTACAATGCATGGTTATTAGGCCCTTATCCTGAACAAAAACAACTTTATATTGATCGCTCGCCCATTACGCATATTGATAAACTGAATACACCGGTGATATTTTTTCATGGATTGGAAGATAAAGTGGTTTTACCAAGTCAAAGTGAAGCGATGTATCAAGCGTTGAAAGATAAAGGCATTGCAACGGAATATGCAGTGTTTCCCAACGAAGGACATGGATTTCGAGGGGCGCAAACATTGATTCGCACATTACAGATGGAATTGGATTTTTATAAGAGGAATGCCACGTGATTATACCACGAAGATACGTAGATTTTTCCCCCAGAACCGCGCGCGAAGCAAGCGGATGTAGAAAATCAATTATAAAATCGATCACTCATCACAGCCGCGCACGACAGTGCGCGGGATTCCCTATCTATTCAAGCTCAAGCATGAGGTTCCAGTGTCATCGGCATATTCTGCCAGATTTTTAATTTCTGGCCGGGTAACAAATGTTGTTGTTCTGAAATATCATTCCATACCATGATATCGCTGATACGCACTTGATGTGTTTTAGCAATTTTCCATAGATTATCACCGGATTTCACGACATACATAATTTCTTGTTCCGTGAAATAAGCGGAAGTGGTATTAGGTGCGTGAGGCAGTGTTAAATCAATAATACTCGGTTCGGAAATAATTTCACCTAATGCAAGAACGCGGGGAACATATTGTTTTGTTTCGCGAGGCAATTTCAATGACCAAAAATCGGTTGGCAATCCAGCTTCTTCATTACGTTGAATAGCACGTTTTACAGTGCCTTCGCCCGCATTATAAGCCGCCAAGGCTAAATGCCAATCACCGTCAAAAAAATCACCCAGGTAAACGAGATAATCCAAAGCCGCGGCCGTGGAATATTCGAGATTACCCCTGTTATCTTTTTGACCTGTTTGATTCGCACCGTATTGGGTAGCTGTTCCAGGCATGAGTTGCCACAAACCCGCTGCACCTTTGCGCGACAATGCACTGGGATCATAAGCACTTTCCACAACCGGAATTAAAGCAAATGCAAGAGGCAAGTCTCTCGCGTTTAATTCAGTGACGATATGATACAAATAGGGTTCAGCGCGCAAAAGAATACGGTACAAGTGGTTCGTATTATCGCTGTACCAATCAATGTGGGTGCGTACGAGGGGTTGCTTTTTAGCGGTATCAATGTCAAGCTCTTCGCCTATTATAACCCAGAGATTGTCTTTGCTTGTATCCTTGCTTTTATAACTTTTATACCAAGGCTCGGAACTTTGATACACTAAGGGTTCAGTATTGTTTCTTGCAAGGGCATTGAGCGAATTGAAAAGAAATAAGCAGGCAATAAAGCACAGAGAGGTTCTGTGACACAAACGGTAGAAATTTTTACGGATGGAGCATGTCGTGGCAATCCTGGACCAGGGGGCTGGGGCGCTATTCTTCGTTATAACGGTCATGTAAAAACCCTCTCAGGTGGAGAATATAACACGACTAACAACCGTATGGAACTCACGGCTGCAATTGAGGCCTTGCGTGCATTACAACGTCCTTGTAAGGTGAGTTTAACAACAGATTCGCAATATGTACAAAAAGGTGTTACTGAATGGTTAGTTGGCTGGCAATTAAAGGGATGGAAAACAGCCAATCGTAAACCTGTTAAGAATGCTGATCTTTGGCAGGCGCTTGCAATTGAACTTGCGAAGCATAAAATTGATTGGCATTGGGTGCGCGGACACAGTGGACATCATGAAAACGAATGGGCAGATGAATTAGCAAATCAAGCAATTGATGCATTACAGGAAAAATAATATGAGACAAGTAATACTCGATACAGAAACAACCGGTCTTTCGCCTGAACAAGGGCATAAGATCATTGAAATTGGTGCGCTCGAAATGGTGAATCGCCGTTTAACGGGGAAACAATTTCATTATTACATTCATCCGGAACGTGAGATTGATCCAGGTGCGCAACGTATACATGGAATCACGTTGGAATTTTTGCAAGATAAACCACGCTTTGCTGAAATCGTACAGGAATTGATTGCTTTTATTCAAGGCGCGGAATTGATTATTCATAATGCGCCGTTTGATATAAGTTTTATGGATGCGGAATTCAAACATGCGGGAATTCATCAAAGAGTTTCGTCGTGCATTCATGGTGTCATTGATACGTTAGTGATAGCGCGAAAGCAACATCCCGGTAAGAAAAATAATTTGGATGCGTTGTGTAAACGTTATGCAATCGATAATAGTGGGCGTGCATTACACGGTGCTTTATTGGATAGCGAGATTTTAGCGGAAGTGTATTTGGCAATGACTGGCGGACAAGAAACGTTGTCATGGAGCGGTACGTCAACGCAAAATACAGGTTTTGTTGCAGCGGGAACGGCATCGTTTACATCGAATCGTGAATCGGTTGTGGTAAATGATATTCCCGTAATTTATGCGAATGAAGAAGAATTAAAAGCACATCAAGATTATATCGAATCCTTAAATAAAAATTAACACAATATTAATGTAGACATTAAAAATTAATATTTGTATAATGATTGACGAGAAATCTATAATGTTTATTTACAATAACAAGGAGACATCATGGAAATAAAAACATTATGCAGTCTAACGTTGCTTGCTACACTAACATTCAGTTCAATAGCTTTAGCAGACATCAACAATGCGGGTGATTCGCCGGATAATCCAAACGATCTCATTCCCACTATTGATAATGTACGTAAATCTCAAGGGAGTATTTGCTATACCTCTGATGATGGGCGTTACGATACGTTAATGAACTTCGAAGTTTACGATGATATGGAAGATTGCATTGAAAGTGGTGGCCGACTTCCTAAGAACAAAAGCGACGGTAACGACGAATAAGAGAGCAATCAGAGCCGCGAACGTTAGAGAGCGAGCGGGTCTCAGTTGGGTTCAGACTCACCTGATCGCTCACTGGCGTTCGCGTTCTGACCGGGAATAGGCGAAACAACTCCACATCCCGTTAATGGTATATACTTAGGCAATTGCATTTTCGCATTTAGACTCGCGGGATAAGATGGCGGTTTCGGAACAACAAAAATATTTTGTCGAAGAAGTTAGAACGCTGTATGAGCGTTCCTTTTTATCCATTCCCCTTAATTATGTGACTTCCACCCTTTGTGTTCTTGTATTATTTTCACAGGTCCCTAATAAGCCATTATTAAGTTGGTTATTGGCGGTGGTGGTTGTAACAACCGTAAGAACGGCACATGTTTATTGGGTCATTAAGCATGTCGAATGGAACAATTACGCGTTGAACTACCGTAATATTTATGTGATAGCCGCTTTGATGGGAAGCATTCTTTGGGCCGCATTATTTTTTACATTTGCATTTGAGATACCTGAAGCTTACATGCTGTTCATCATTTTTGTTTTGGGCGGAATGGTAATTGGAGCCGCATCATCCATGGCGACATCGCGGTTGGCTTATTTATGTTATATCACACCCATGATGATTCCACCGGCATTGGTATTTTTATTGGAAGCAGATATTTTTGGGTTTTCAATGTCCGCGTTACTTTTTGTTTTATACGCGGTATTAGTGGTGACATTCATTCAAAATTATAATATTTTTAGGGAAAGTGTTAAATTAAAATTTGAGAAAGATGGATTGATCGAAGAATTAAAAGATACTAATAGGGAGCTGGAGGGTGCTTATGAAAGAATCATGAGCTTGTCCAATACGGATGAATTGACAACCGTTCCCAATAGACGTGCACTGGATATGACGCTTAAAAAAGAATGGGGTCGTGCATTACGTGCGAATCAGCCTATGAGTTTTATCATGGTTGATATTGATTACTTTAAAGATTATAACGATTTCTTTGGGCACCAAGAAGGGGATAAGTGTTTAAAGCGAATTGCAATGAGCATCCAAGAGCTTGTCAAACGCCCTGGGGATGTGTTTGCACGGTATGGTGGTGAAGAGTTTTGCTTGATATTGCCGGACACAGATATAAAAGGTGCCAGCGCGTTAGCGGAAAGGGTAAAGGAAAAAGTCTTAAACTTGAAAATACCAGCGGCAAACAAATCGGTATCCGAGTACGTTACGATCAGCCTAGGTGTTTCTTGCATCATTCCCGCAGGTAAAACAATCCCCGAAGATTTAATTTATGCTGCGGACAAAGCATTGTACTTTGCGAAGAACCATGGTCGTAATCGCGTTGAGTCTTGGGAAGCTGATGTTTAATGAGTTTAAGTCGTTTGAATATGTGATAACACCTAACCGTCGTCTTGCTAGTTTTTTAAGCAAACGGTGCGTGAAATCATTGCCATCCAATCAATTTTATACTGGGAAGATCTTGGCCTGGCAGGATTTTTTGCGTGACTGTTGGGAAGTATTCCGCCCAGCCATACAAGAAAAAGAAGCCTGTTGGTTATTATCATCCTGGCAATCACATTATTGTTGGCAGCAAGTGGTTGCTTCGCAGCATGAAGAAATTCCTTTGTTAGATACGTCTGAAACGGTGCAATTAGCGAAGCAGGCACATGGTTTATTGCAGCAATGGAATTATGATGCAACGTTATTGCAAGGTTTAAAACCTGATACGGATTTGTTTCTAAAATGGCGTTCATCTTATTTGAAGATGTTAAAAAAATATCAAGCGATTGATGAAACACAATTGGCGTTTTGTATCAAGCAACAACGATTAAATCGTATATTGTTGTATGGGTTTGATTCGCTGACGCCTGAGCAAGAACATTTTTTCGATGCATTAA
>CAYUEL010000115.1:0-6306 GCA_964443025.1 uncultured Gammaproteobacteria bacterium
CAGTTGTTAAGTATGGATGAGGAAGAATCTGAATTACTTTAAGCAGTCGTAAGTCAAAAAATAGGAACTGATATGAAGCCAGCAAAAGAAAAAGAACTGTATTTTCTCGGAGATTATGGTTATGAAGGTGAAGGCTCAAGCTACGGAAGCGAAGCATTAGAAAAAAATAAAATTTCTCAATTTTTGAAACCCGGAATCACCGATGAAGAATTAAGGGAAGTAATGGATCGAAATCGTTTTGATATTAACGAAAAGTTAACGTTTTACGAACATACAGATGATGATGGTATGCAATGGGTAGATGCTGATTCAGACAGTTGTGGTGCGGAAGAATGGCCGCTGTATTTGTCTTATGGTAATGCTAATATATTAATTTATATTTATCTTGCACAAGGAGCTAACTCAGCTTTATTTAATAAATTATTGCATGATCCGCGAATTAAAGTCGATGCAACTTATTCAGAAGAAGGTGTAGGAGGATATTTTAAAATAAAACATGGAAAAAAGAGCCTGGGTTTTCAGATGATAAACGCAACCATATTACACTTAGCTGCGGCGATTAATGATTACGATGCGGTTAAAAAAATCTGTGAATCAAATCGGGTTGATGCAAATGTGGAAGCCGAATTATATTTTGAAGATCAAAAATTATCTATAACTAAAGTTACACCTATTCATCTGGCAGCGCGATGGGCAAATGTTAGGCTGATGAAATTGCTGATTAATCATGGCGCAAACCTTCAAGCCATGGATTCTGATAAAAAATCAGTTACAAAATATGCTCTTCAAACGAAGAAAGATAAAGAGCTTTTATTAAAAGAGCCTAATTCTAATGCAGAAGATTTGGAAAAAATAGACGAAAACCAGATTAAAAATTTTTTCATGCTGGTGGGTGAAAATGGAACATGGTGGCTTGGAAGAAATAGATTGTTTTTAGGAGAAGGGGATTTTTCTTTTACCAAGGCGTTTTATGAAAAGCACAATAAAAAACATATTAGACCTAGAATAGCAGCTTCTGAAATTTCAAAAAAAGATGAATTAATAAAAACCCATGGAAAGGGGTTTGAGAAACATATAAAGGAACTTGAACGGCTTGGCATAAGAATTTTGTTTAATGTAGATGCGACAAAGATAGATACTCATAAGACGCTTCATCGAAAAGAAAGATATACGCGTATTCATTTTAATTTTCCTCATAACAGAAATGGGAATGTGATGGAAAATGGATCATTACGAGAAATTATCCATGATTTTTTTAAGGCGGCAAATAATATTCAAGATATGGGCGATAAAGTTTTAATTTCCATTCCCGATAGACACCCTAAAGCAGAATATGGTAGTCAAGAATACCGTCATCAAATGCATTTGGCATTGACTTATGGCTTGGCCGAATCATCTATAAAAAATGGTTATGAATTAGAGGCAAGAAGAAGTTTTAACTCATCTCGTTATTCAGAATATAGCCATTGCATGACACAAAGTTCAAATTCTGCAAATGTTGCTGAAGATGGGATTGAGTATGTCTTTAAAAAAATATCACTTCCTGTGACTGAAGAGCAATTTAATCAAAAAAAACGTACAGCAACTACCAGTGGTTTTTTTTATGCTCCCAAAAAAACAACAGGGTTATTTTTTAAATCTGAACCTACAGTAGTAGTCGACAGCAGTGATGATATGGAAACTGATGGTGAGAAAAGTGTTAAGCACATACGGTTAATATCGCAAAACTAAACCCGATTTCTTGAGAGATCAGGTTTAACCGACCTGTACTAGATGATGAACGCTATTGTCAAGAGTGCAGCATAATAAATAAAGTCATTCCTTGATTGAACATGTAAAAATTGGACAATCAATTGTGGGTTAAAACAAGCAAGGGTAAAATTATACCTTCGTTTGTTTGGTGGGGTGTAATCCATATAACGACAGAACGTTATTCAATTCCTTTTGTTGTTGGCGCATAAAATAATCCCAACGTTCGTTTTGACTTTTCACCCATTCAGAGGGGATGTTGTTTTTTGAGCTGGATTTTTTAGTAATATTAGCAATAGTATTAATATTCATCGTATCCATCCTTTCAGTTTTTCCGTCATATCCATGACATGAGTTATTATCGTATGCTTAATCCATTGGATTGTAAAATTAAAATTTTTAATTACGTTGCAAGGTTTATTTAAAAGCCCGCAGTTGTGTCATGCAATTGAATTAGTTTGAATATTTTATGGATTGAATTTTAATTTTTGATTTTACAATTCGCTACCCTTCGTTTACGATTGAAAAATATTCACCCACTTAAGGAGCATTTATATTATGCCTAAATCACCCAATCCCTTTGCAACGTTAGAAAATGCATTAGGTTACACCTTTCAAGATAAAGAATTGCTTCGACAATCGCTGACACGTCAAAGCGCGATAGAAGAGAAAATACCTAACGCTGCGAAAGTGAGCTATCAACGCTTAGAGTGGCGCGGAGACAGGGCATTTAATGATGGTATTGCAGATTTATTAGATAAACGCTTAGGGCAAGAGATACCGGTTGAAACCATTAATGCTGCTCATGCAACATTAATCAGCAACAAAGGAGTTGCGTTGATTGCAGTGGCAAAGAAATTAGAGTTGAATCGCTGGTTGATTAAAGGAAATGGCGAAAGCAATGTGACTGATAAAATGTTGGCAGATGCTCTAGAAGCCATTATAGGTGCGATAGTTAAAGATTGTGTCAAAAAGCAGACACTTGAAAAGTTCATCGCAAAACATTTTCAAACCTACGTTGATGCAGAAGTTGCCAAAATAAACCCTGTCCAACAAAATATCGATCTACCCGTTCAAGCAATCAGTACATCTGCACAGGCAACATCAAGCCAAACTGTTAAAAGATCTACTCGGAAAGCTTCTACGCTTCCTGCGATGTCAGATCACCAAAAAGCCATGTGTCTTATTTTTGGCAGTGTTAATACTAAAGATGCTTCTTCTGCTAAGAAAAATATAACACAGGCCATTCAGTTGGACAGTAATGTAGTGAATGCTAAAAGTAAATCACACAAATACACACCCTTGCATTATGCACTTAAAAAGGGTAATACTGAAGTAGCTACTTTTTTAGTGCAATCCGGTGCTACATGGGAGCCTTGGTCTCGTAATAAAAAGACAAAGACTGTTACCAAAACACCTGAAGATTTAGCAAAGAAAGGTGGATTATCAGATGAGCAAGTGAACAATTTGCGTTTACAGGTAAAGCCTCGTTAAGATGAATGTAACCCATCGTTTGAATTTGCTATTTATAAAAGTGTTTTTGAATACACGAGATTAGGAAATCAAGAATGGGAAAAATTCACGAAGCAGTCATAAGGGGTGATCTAGACGAAATCAAGCACCTGTTAGAAGAAAACCCTGCGTTGTTAAATGAGAATGATGGTAATATACCAGATATAATAGATGAGCCATTAAAAGAGGTTGCAGTGAAACTGATGATTGGGTATTTATGGGCAGGTGGTACTCAAACAGAGGAACAAAAAAAACGTAGAACTTATGGACCAGCTGATCTTGGCTGTAGCCAATATACAAGCGGCCCAAGATAACCTGAGAGAGGGTTGGTTTGAAAAAATTAGAGCTCACTGCGAAGGCTTAAAAGATCTATTTAAAACAGATCCTTCCTTAACCCAAAAGAATGGCGATAAATCTTGGACTGCGCTGGGGGTATTTTATCGGCCGGGCATCAAAGTCCTACTTCCAGAGCCAGCACAAGAAAATGGTGCAGACATGTTTGCTTTGTATGGTGGTCAAGGAACGAATCCAGGTAAATACAAGTACCGAAAAGGGACCCAGGAAGAAGTGGAACGTGCCGGGCTCGTTTTTGAAAAAGAATTATCCATTCGTTCATCCATAAACGCAAACGATGCTACATCAGATCGCAGTATAAAACCGAGCCATCTTTCTCAAGCCATGATCAATGTGGAAACACGCACGGGAAATATGCAAACTCAACTGGAGTTATTGCAACGTCAATTGCAACAAGAACAAGCGCGACGGATTGAATTAGAAGAAAAAATGGCATCCATGATGCAAGTATTAACCACACTGCAATCACAAGCAGCCATTCAATTACCTGCGAACGTGAATGCAAACAACCTCTTTATCAATACCCCGGGTGCACCCGGAGGGAATAGAAATATTTATCAAGCCTCTCATGTTCCTGGTTCCTCTTCTAATACTATGAAGAAAAAATAAATGAACATGATTTCGATAATTACATGGGCTTATTTGACTTAATAAAACAATTCCGGTATGAAGTAGGTTCTCAATAATAAGGAAGTATTTTGAATCAATTTGCATTTTAAATGGAGTTAATGATGGGAAAACTACATGATGCAGCCGCAAGAGGGGATTTGGAAGAGGTTAAAAAATTAATCACTAAAGAAAAAAGTTTTTTCTCGGGCCCCAAGGATATTGATGAAAAGAGCAAATATGCCGAAATAGCCGAGATAACAGCATTAATTTTAGCTGCTGATAAAGGTCATTTAGAGGTGGTACGTTATTTAGTGGAGAAAGGCGCTAAGTTGGATGAGAAAACTCAGCATGACAACACAGCATTAATTTTGGCTGCTAATAAGGGTCATTTAGAGGTGGTGCGATATTTAGTGGAAAAAGGCGCTAAGTTGAATGAGAAAAATCAGGAGGGCAGTACAGCGTTAATTGAAGCTGCTTGGGGAGGTCGTTTAGAGATGGTGCGTTGTTTGGTGGAACAAGGCGCAAGACTGGATGAAAAAGATAAAAGTGGTTGCACGGCGCTGATGTACGCTGCTGATAAAGGTCATTTAGGTGTGGTGCATTGTTTGGTTGAGAAAGGTGCTAAGCTTGATGAAAAAAGTCAGGCTGGCAATACAGCGCTTATCTTTGCTGCTAGCTCGGGCCACCTTGAGGTGGTGCGGTATTTAGTGGAGAAAGGCGCTAAGCTAGATGAGAAAACTCAGGATGACAACACAGCATTAATTTTGGCTGCTGCGCTAGGTCATTTAGGGGTAGTACGTTATTTAGTGGAGAAAGGCGCTAAACTGGATGAAAAAAATCAGAATGGTAATGCGGCGTTAATTATAGCTGCTAATAAGGGTTATTTAGAGGTAGTGCGTTGTTTGGTTGAGAAAGGCGCTAAGCTGGATGAAAAAACTCAGGATGACAACACAGCATTAATTTTAGCTGCTGATAAAGGTCATTTAGGTGTGGTGCATTGTTTGGTTGAGAAAGGTGCTAAGCTTGATGAAAAAAATCAGAATGGCAATGCGGCGTTAATCTTAGCTGCTAATAAGGGGCATTTAGAGGTGGTACGTTGTTTAGTAGACAAAGGCGCCAAATTGGATGAGAAAATGCAAGACGGTCGTACAGCGTTAATTTTAGCTGCTGGGCAAGGTCATTTAGAGGTGGTGCGATATTTAGTACGACAAGGAGCCAGGTCTGATATAAAAAACAATGCACAACAGAATGCCTTTGATTATGCCAAGATATTTAGAGATGCGAAACCTGAAAATAAAAGCAAAGGTCAGGCAATGATGGATTATTTAACGAATCAAGCGCAAGCAGAATGGGGAATAGATGCTAAACAGAAAATGCAACCAGTTCTAAATATAAATATTTCGAACAATAATAACCATGAGAAAAATACAGCAAGTGCACAGGCTGCTGATGATAAAAAGCAGCCAGTCATTTCCAAAATCAATACACAGCCCAGTTCTCCTGCGGCTCCATCCTCTTCTTCAAACAATAACAATAATAGCGAGGTAAAAAATAAGACGAGTGAAAGTTCACCGAGTCATTCAAAACCCCAAGCTGTTTCATCACCTCAAATATCCTCTAATCCCCAAAGCCCAGGTAGTGAATCAAGCTTCACCTCTAATTTAGAAATCATTCCTTACGCCGATTTAAAAATAGAAAAGGAATTAGGTGAAGGGGCTTATGGCCGAGTATTTAAAGCGACCCATGGGCATGAAGAAGTTGCAGTCAAGCAATTGAACATGACGGGCAATGATGAAAAATTATTAAAACAATTTCAAGATGAAGCAAACGCCATGGCGAAATTGTACTCACGTTATACGTTAAGGATTGTAGGCATTTGTTTAGAGCCTTATCGGTGTTTAGTATTGGAATACATGGAAGGAGGCTCGCTTTATGATTATTTGAAAAAGAATACAACAACCACACTGCAATGGCTCAAGCGGATTGAACTGGCATTAGACATTGGAAAAGGATTGGCGTATTTACACACAAGGAAAGTAATTCACCGGGATTTAAAAAGTTTAAATGTATTATTGGATGAAA